>SPDA01000188.1 GCA_004525155.1 Spirochaetales bacterium | reverse complement strand
ACTCGGAAAAATCATCCGCCACTTCAAGGGGAGGAACCGTTGAACTGCAGGAAAATTACGGGGTTCCGGAGGATTAAGGAAGGATACGCAGACTATCTCGAGGATGAATCGAAGCTTGATGCCGGCAGTACACGTGCCTCCGGCCGCATCGAAGCGCTCTATCTCCCGAAAACCACGGAGGAGGTGCAGGAAGCAGCCTCAGAATTATTTTCCTGCGGAATACCGTACTGTGTATCCGGCGGGCGCACGGGAATCACCGGAGGCGCCGTACCGGAGGGCTGCGGGGCGCTTATCTCGCTCGAGGGATTAAAAAGAGCTCCGGAACTCCGCTACGATGAAGCGAGGGCCTGCTGGACCATAACACTGGGTGCGGGGTGGAAACTGAAAAGTCTGCAGGAAATGCTGACACGCGGCATTAGTAATGCCGGCGGCAAAGCTGCAGGCAGCGCCGGACAGGGAGGGAAACTTGTTCTCCCGAAACTTTTTTTCCCGGTGGACCCGACGGAAACATCCGCAGCCATCGGCGGTATGGCGGCGACAAACGCAAGCGGTGCGCGTACCCTGTTCTACGGCCCCACGCGGGACTGGGTGCTGGGACTGGAAGCGGTTCTCGCGAACGGCAGCAGGATGCGCGCGCACAGGGGAGAAGGCGCACTGGGCGAAGGAAAAAACATTACCCTATCCTGCGGGGGCCGGACAATCACTGTTCCGTCTCTCGATCCTCCCGTGACAAAACATGCCGGCGGATACTGGCTCAAGGCGGATGCGGAATTGATCGACCTGTTTATCGGAAGCGAAGGCACCCTGGGCATGATCACGGAGCTGGAATTGAGGCTTGTTGAACCGCCGGATGAAACTCTGTATCTCTGTCTTTTCCCCGAATCGGACGAACCGGTGGATCTTGTCCGGGCCCTGAAAAACTGCGCGGGTTTTAAACCCCTGGCTCTGGAGTACATGGATGCGAAATCCCTGGCCCTGCTTCGGGACTACCGGGATCTGCAGCATGAAGCGAGCGGAGTTCCGGATATTCCGGAACAAACAGCCGCGGTCCTCTATACGGAAATCGGTTTTTCAGGGGAACAGGCGTTTCGGGAAATAAAAGAGGAGCTGTACAGCGTCTTCCATGAGCATGGACTGCGGCCGGATGCGACCTGGGCGGGGTTTTCTCCGGGCACCCTGCGCGCCATGAAGAACTTCAGGCACGCCCTGCCGGAACGTATAAACGCCGTACTGGGCGGGAGACGGCGGAGCATCCCGGGACTCACTAAAATCGGGACCGACATGGCTGTTCCGGACGCCGCCCTTCGGGAAATGCTCAGGATTTACCGCTCTTCGCTTGACGCCCGGGGCCTTGAATACTGCATATTCGGGCATATCGGCAACGGGCACCTGCACGTCAACATTCTGCCTGAAAGCCGGGAAGAACTGGAGCAGGGCAGGGAGCTGTACAAGGATTTCGCGCGCCGGGCAGCTTCCTTCGGCGGAAGCGTGTCTGCTGAGCACGGGCTCGGCAGGCTCAAGAGGGAATACCTTGCCCTGCAGTTCGGCGAGGAGGGACGGGAAATAATGAAGAAAGTGAAACAGCTCTTTGACCCGAAAGGGCTCCTCAATCCCGGGGTGCTGCTGTAAAAACCGGGGCATCCCGGCATCGGGAAAAGCTGCGCCGCCTCCCAAGGAGGCGGCGCAGATGCAGCCTGAAAGCTGACAGCAGGAAAAAATTATTTGTACAGCAGCGGCATGTCGAGGGTTTTACCCGCTTTGGCATTCGCATCGGGAATGACTTTCCAGGTCCCGTTTGCTGCCGGCGCAACTGGTCCCTTCTGGCCTTCAAACCATTTCATGAGGTAGAAGCGCAGGTCCTTGATAGTGGACGAGGTGACGTATTTCATGGCCTTGACGTCGGTATCGTTCATCTTTGCACCGGATGTAAGGTGGCCGCCTCCCCCCTGGGCGCGGTAGGAATTGATTGCGACGCTGTAGGTTTTTTTCAGGTCGAAGGGGGTTTTGTCGGCCATGGACGTGATGGTTATTCGGCTCCCTGCCGGCTTGGTGACGTCCACGCTGTAGATGATCCCGGCGGCGGAATCGTAATTGTAATACCGTACCGCCGGTACGGGCATGCCGGTTTTCTCGTCCATAACGAGGTTTCCGGAAGCGTCTTTCTTGAAATTGATGATGTTGTCATTGGCGCCCTTCATGGTATTGAACCAGCCGGCGTAGGAGAATTCGAGAAAATCCTTTACCTGCTGTCCTGTCATCTGCATGGTGTAGAGAAAGTTTTCGTACACATAGAGATTGAACATGTCCCGCACGTAGAGCGTCCCGTCGGCGCTGGAGGGAATCGAAGCATCAGCTGAAAGAGGAGCGGCAAACGATATCTCCGCCTTGTTGAGGCCGAAGTCCGGCTTCGACGTGAGGTCAAGCTGTATGTTGTGAATAAGATCGACGAAGGCGCTGTCGCCGAACATGGAATCCCTTGTGGTAATTTTATTGGTCATTTTCCCGATGGGACGTGAAACATAACCTTTAACTTCGTTGAACTGGGAATCGAATGCCTTGAGGAATGCGGCGTCCGCCGTGAGGCCTTCCACCGGCATTATTTCGCCGCTCACTGCTTTGCTCCAGGCACCGGCCGCCTTGTCCCAGGTCAGCTTCACCGTTACGGAAGAGATGTTTCTGGCCGCGTTCTGGCTCCCGAAGATATACACGTCTCTGCCGTTCGGGTCCTTCACCACCTTGTTGTTCTGCTGATGGTCGTGTCCCGTAAAGATGAGGTCGAAACCAGGCACCCTGGTCGCCACCAGCTCCGAGGCATTCTCGTTCTTCGGGGTGTCGGCGTTGGCGCCGCCGTAGGTGAAATCCACCCCGGAATGAAACAGTCCCACGATCAGGTCAGGCTTTTCCGTTTCCTTTACTATTTTTATCCACTTTTCCGCGGAAACCGTCATGTCCTCGAATTCCATGCCCGTCCAGAACTGCTGAGGGAGCCAGTTGGGAATCCAGGGAGTGATGAGGCCGATGACTGCGATTTTGAGGCCGCCCTTGTTCAGGACCGTATAAGGCTTGAAGTAAGGCGTTCCGTCCGGTTTAACGGCGTTTGCCGCAAGCCAGGGAAAGGAAAACTCTTTCACCAGCTTGTCGTAGACCGGGTGCCCCGCCTCTATGTCATGATTGCCGAGGGTACCGGCATCATACTTCATGAAGTTCATAACCTGGGACTGGATGTGCTTCGCCTGGGTGTTCTCGAAGTTGTAGTAGTACACCACCGGCTGGCCCTGGAGAATGTCCCCGTCGTCCAGGAGCACCACCTGCTGATCAGCCTTGGCCCGTTCCTGTGTCACATAGGCATAAACCTGTGCCAGGGACGCGCCCACCGGCTTGTCGGTTATGAAGTTATAGGGATACAGCGAACCGTGGATGTCCGTCGTTTCTATGAACTTGAGGGTAACCGGAACTTTTTCCGGCCCGGCGGCGGCTTCCGCTGCCGGTTTCTCTTCGGCCGCGGGTGCAGCCTCCTGCGCCGTTCCTGCTTCCGTTTTTGCCGGCGCCTCTGTCTGGCAGCTTATGAAAAACAATGCAGTCAGCAATGCCAGGAGCGTCAGAAAGAATTTAAAAGTTTTCATGTCTCCTCCTGCAGAAAAATAATTTATTCAATTCTATAATCATAACATGGAAACGGCAAGGTCGGGAGGTATTTTTTATGCTGGGGGAAGTCTCCCCGCCCCAGAGTACTGGGGAACGCTCCAGCCGGAGACGGCTTCCGCTGCCCCCTCCGCTGGGGACACCCCCGCGACGCCCCCGGGATGTACATAGTGAATCTGGTTACTTAAAGTTGCGCAACACCCAGCATCTCGAAGTCTTCCGCGGTGAGCCTGTGCTCCCTGCTGAAACAGCCCAGCCTTGCGCCGAAAATACCGATTGTGCCGAAGCTGAGGGATTTGAGCAGCCAGGTGATCTCCGAAGGTACATAGTAGCGTTCATTGCAGGCAAGCTCCTTTCTGTTGCCCGAATCATCCTCGATGATGGTGGTGTTGAAATCCCTGAAAGTCATGAGATCGAAGGTATTGTTTTCATAGACTGCATTCCCTTCTTCCCGCGTGGAAGCGAGAAAATCCCTTACCGAATGGAACAGCGGATACAAACCGTTCAATGTGGTGAAAATGAGCTTTCCCCGGGTTTGAGCGCAGCGGCCGCGTTCCGGAGAATGGCGTAGTTCATTTCATCCGTTTCCATGAGGGGAAAGGCTCCTTCGCAGAGCATCATCACCAGGTCGAATTCTTCCGTAAAAGGCAGATTCCTCGCGTCATGTTTCCGGAAGTCCGGGCGGAGGCATTTTTCTCACACAGCGTCATTGACATGCCCATATCCTGAACCTACTATGCTGTGATGGCGGAAGGTCTTGTTCTGAAGGTAAAGGATTCGGGAAAACGGATCGCTTCACTCGATCTCCTGCGCGGTTCCGCGATACTGCTCATGATTGCCGTCAATTCCCTTGCGGATTACAGCCTCGTACCGGCCTGGTTCAAACACGCACCGGGGAACGGTTTTACCATTGCCGATTTTGTAGCACCCATGTTCCTGTTCTCTTTGGGGTTTTCCTACGGCCTTTCTTTCGCGCGGCGGCTTACGAGCGGCGGGACCGGGAGAACCGTCCTGCATTTTACAGTTCGGAATATCATTCTTTTCTGTATGGGGTTTTTCGGGGAACTGCTGGTACACCGCCGCGCGGGCTGGGGAGTGCTTACCATGATCGGGTCCACGGGAATCTATGCCATGGTCTTCATGTTCCTGAAACCCCTGCCGCGTCTGCTGCTCGGATTTCTCTTTTTTACAGGATATGAGGCAGCTGCCCTGCTCGGGATGCCTGTTCTGTTTTTCGGGGACGGCCTGGGTGGACCCGCGGCCACGGCTGCCTTTGGCATTATCGTGATTGCAGCCTCCTGCGCCGGCAGCTGGATGAAAGGTAAAGGACTGAAAAGAGCCGCGGCAGTCCTCGGCGGGGGCGGCGGAGTTCTAATTTCTTCGGCAGCACTCCTCTCGCTAGTCCTTCCCGTCAACAAGCACCTGGTTTCCTCCTCCTACGTGCTGCTGACAACGGGTATGAGCGCCCTTGTCATGCTGTTGTTTTACCTTACCGCGGACTGCGGCGGTATCCGCTTTCCCATTATCGGAAAAATAGGCCGGAACGCGCTTGTCCTGTATATACTGCACCATCTTTTCATTCTGCTGCTCAATGTCATATTGCCGCCGGCTTCTCCGCTGTATCTTGTCGTACCGGCTGCCGCTGTTCTGCTTCTTGTCTGCGGGGGCACCGGCATATTTCTCGACTGGAAGGGGTGGCATGTCCGGCTGTAAGTTGAGCCGAAAGGGGTTATGAACCCGGGGAGT
>SPDA01000537.1 GCA_004525155.1 Spirochaetales bacterium | reverse complement strand
ATCAACAGCCTGGTGGGCCAGAAGGTGGACGGCATCGTGATTACGCCTATCGATCCGGGCGCCATAGGACCGGCCGTACAGAATGCCAGAAACGCGGGCATCCCTGTGGTGTGCGCGGATATAGGCAAGACCGGACCGGTCAACGCCCTGCTTATTTCCAACAACTTCAAGGGCGGGCAGATGGCCATGGATTATATCGACAAGCTGCTCAAGGCCAAGGGCAACAAGGTCATGAAGGTCGGCACCGGCAATGTGCAGCCCCAATGGACCTATGCTCGCGAACGGTCGGAAGGTTTCAAGGCCAGGGCGAAAGAGCTCGGGTACACAGTGGTTTCCGAAATAGTCGTTGATCCTCCGGATGCGGCAGGCGGATATGATGCCATGCAGAACATGCTTTCCGCTGCGCCGGACATCCAGGGTGTTTTCTTCGCCAGCGGACGGGAAGCGGTAGGCGCGGCAAATGCCATAAAGGCCGCGGGCAAGGCCATTGTTTCCGTAGGATACAACGGTGACCCTGAAGAAATTCAGGCCATCAAGGACGGAATTCTCAATGCCACCATAGCCCAGCAGCCTTACAACATCGGGTACGAAAGTGTGAAACTGGTCAAGGAAATCCTGGCAGGGAAGAAACTCGAAGATGGTGTTGTACCGGTAGACGTGGCGCTTCTTACTCCGGATACCATCGGCCCCTTCCAGAAGGATTACGAAGCGAAGATGGCCAAGTAGGAATACGCACTGCGTAAAAAAGCAGACGTTTATTTGAAACAAAAAAAAACCCGTCCGGTTACCGGGCGGGGTTTTTTTTGTGTTATCTGTCCGGGGACAGGAAGTCCCGGTATTCGTCCTTCCTGATCCGCGCAAGGTCCAGCCAGTAGGCGAGTTCTTCCAGGGAGGCGCTTACATCCGCCATCACCATGGGATAGTGGTGGGCGAAGCTGCGGTTAATGAGCGTGTTCATCAAATCGAGAGCCTTCACCGGCTCCCTGTACAGTTTGAGGTCCCGGACCCATCCCCTGCTGCCGCTGAAGGTTTTCTTTCCCTCGTCGAAGGTCCTGCCGGTAAAATAATAGAAACTGTCCGCCTCACCTAACAGCCTGAAAACGGTAACCTCGCTGTCCTTGAAGAGTACGTCGGTAATGGGGCCGCAGTCCTTTAAGCCCGGGTCGTCGCTGTAATCCGCGAAATAATGCCGTTCCAGGAGTACTCCCCGCTCATTCGCCATACAGAAAGGAGACGTGCCGCAGTGCCAGAGCAGGAGAGAGTTGTCGGCAGTATCGAACTTGGGAAGGTCCATGAGGACTGTACTCTGCTGCGTCAAAAGATGGAGGATCAGCATGGACACCGTGCCCGGCACGTCGCCCTCGCAGCCGGCGGGAATGCCGATATCGTTCAGCATGGCGTTGATGAGGCAGCCGCTCATGCCCTTAAGCGGCATCAGTTTCGGCCAGCAGGAAAAGGCCACGGCGGAAAATCCGTTATCCCCGGCGAGCCGTTTTACGACGGTGAACATTTTTACGGCATCCTTTATCTTGTCTTCACCGATGCGTTCTTTGCGGCAGCATTCGTCAAGCATATCGAGTTCATGTTTTATATCGCTGTCGGAAACTTTTTCGCCCGCGGCAATGATGTCCTCGATTTCATAGTCCCTGACAACGTCGACGCCGAGTTTCGAGTAGATGTTCCTGTAGTCAACGGTATGATTGATGTGGCCGTCCGCCAGTTTGCCTATCTGCGCCACCCTGGCGTCTCGGAGGTTTTTTACTGCGCGCAGGGCCTTGACGGTTATCTCGAAACGGGGCATGAAGAACGCTTCCTCCATCGGGCCTAAAAACCATTTGAACTTCCGCGGTTTGTCCCTGAACATGATGCGGGCTATGCCCGCGTTCTGGCAGAGATTTACGAAGGAGGCCAGCGGCATGGGCCCTTCGTCCCGGGGTTCCTCGATGGCCCAGAGGCCGACAGGAACATCGAGTTTCATCAGTTCGTAGACGAAGTCTCCAATAATGTAAGCCGGATGAAACAGGAGCAGGAAATCGACTTTTCTGTTTTCCATGTCGAGGCGGATAGCACGGGCGTCGTTGAGACTCATGACCGGTTTCGGATAATGGATGATATCGAAACCGAGGGTTTCGCCCAGTTTTTTAAGTTTCGGCACGTTGGCTTCGAACGTGTCGAGGCCCGCCTTTGAAAACCCGTCCATGAAACCGGATACATAGCCTATCGTGAGATTTTTCATGAATCCCTCCTGAACAATCTGCTGAATTTCCCGAAAGCCTCGTTCCAGGGTTCCCGGTTTCCCGGCAGGTAGGCCCTGCACGCGCATGATTTTCTGATTATATCGCGTCCCTGGGAAAGATTGGAGATTAAGCCGGTACCCATCATCTGCATGATGAGATTCCCGGAAGCGGTGGCTTCTGACGGTCCCGCGTTCACGGGGATTCCCAGGGCATCAGCCGTCCACTGGCAGATGAGTGTATTTTCGCTTCCGCCGCCGACCAGGTAAAGCTGTTCGATTACCATGCCCGTAAGTTTCGACATTTCTTCGGCGCAAAAGAGGAACTTGAGCACGAGGCTTTCGAATACGCAGCGGGCGATAGCGCCCATGGTTTCCGGAACCGGCTGTCCCGTGCGGGCGGTGTACTCCCTTATT
>SPDA01000472.1 GCA_004525155.1 Spirochaetales bacterium | reverse complement strand
TCCATGAACTCGCGCCAGATGTCATCGCTTATTTCCGTCACGGGGCGGGCTGTATTTTTGCCTACGTTGCATACGAGGATGTCGAGACTGCCTGTCTCTTTCACTGTTTCTTCAACAAGCCGGGTCGTATCTCCGCTGTTGAGAGCATCAGCCTTTTCCGCGCGGGCCCTTCCTCCGGCGTCCTTTATCCTTTCCTTAAGCTCCCCGATGCGCGGGGCGTTCTCCGGATTACCGGTGTGAGTGAATACTGTGTAGGCTCCGGCGCGGCACAAAGCTTCGGTAATGCCGGCACCTATACCGCGGCTTCCTCCAAGCACCAGCGCGGTCCTTCCCGATAAATCGATGCTAAGCATTCTGCACGCTCCTTACTTCAATACTGCTTTCCACAGCTGTCCCTTCTGTTTCATTCGTACCGCCCGTATTTATGGATAGCATTTATCATAGCGATAAAGTTCTCGTGAGGAATGTAATTGACAATAGAATGGGACGAGGCTGCCTCCCACCTGCCGCCCGGCATCATTACCCCGCACACGTCCCTGACCACCCGCTCCACATCCTCCGGCGTTCCGCGGATGAGGGGAAATGTGAGGTCGATGCCTCCGGAAAGGCTTACCCGGGCACCATACCGTTTTTTATAGTCAGCGAAGTCGATTCCGGAAGGGTCCAGTGGATTGATGCAGTCAAACCCCATATCGATGAGCATGTCCATTGCCTCGTCGAGCCTGCCGTCGGAGTGGAATTTTATGGGGATGTTCGCATCGAGTGCCGGCGTCATGATCCGTTCATAGGCAGGCCGCCAGATTTTCTCGAATACGGACAGCGGAAGGAACAGTCCCTGGTTGAAGGCGAAGTCGTCCCCGAGGAGCAGGATATCGATGCCTTCCCCGATCGCGCGACGGAACAGTTCCTCATAATAGTCTGCGGACCTTTCCATGAGTTCAGTTAGAAGACCCGGTTCCTCCATGGCCATAATGAGGCAGTCGTGCATGCCGATAACGAACTCGTAGAGGGTTTGGAACATTGACGCACCCCCGATGCAGACTCCTATTCCTGTTCCCGCTGCTTCCGCGACGTATTCCCGTACAAATCCGAGGGTCTTCTCCATCTCCGCGTCCCCGGGCCAGATGATCCGGTCCAGGTCCTTCCGAGATTTGAAGCTCTTGTCGAAAAAACTTTCCCTGCCGCCGTCGGGAGTACGCTTCTTAAGCGGTGTCCACATGGCTTCCACGCACATGCAGTCCTGCCCTATTATCCGGCATATCTCGATATAATCCCCGGGGTACATGGGGCGATTTACCGATTCAGACGCAGCCGCCCCCTTGGCTGTCTCTCCCCCCACGCCGAGGGTGTTGCCCGCCTTTCTGCCCAGCATCTTTGTTACATGGTCATCTTCGATAAGGACCTCGAAATTCGGTACCCGATCTATCTGTTCTCCTCTATAAGCGGCTATGAGCCTGTTCTTGTCGGGCTTTCCCTCGTACGGCTCGAAGCGGTCCGCAGCCACAAAAGACGACATACTCAGGCTGTCTGCGGCTCCCCATTGCCGCCGTCGAGAAACATGTACCGCACAATCCCGTCCCTGTCCGTTTCCGACGTTTTCTTGAACGCGACGCCCCTGCCGCGGCGGAGTACGAAAATCCGATCGCATACGTTGAACACGTCATCCAGACGGTGGCTTATGAATATGGCCGGGATGCCGTGCTCTTTCAGCTGCTCGACAATATCGAGGACCTTGCCAATCTCCTTGAGAGCGAGATTGGCAGTTGGCTCGTCGAGGATAAGCATCTTGGGATCGAAACTTACGGCCTTGCTGATGGCCACCGCCTGCTGCTGACCGCCGGACAATCTGTCCACCCGCTTCCGCGGTTCGTTTATATCGATCTTGAGCTTTTTGAGAATTTCCACCGACTTCATCTCCATCTGCCTGCCTTTCAGGAATCGGAATACCGGGTCCCGGAGAATCTCACGTCCCAGGAACAGGTTTTCCGCCACGTTCATGTTCTGGCAGAGCTCGAGGTTCTGGTACACCATTTCGATACCGAGCTTTTTGGAGACCTTTGGACTGTCGATGTTAACTTCTTGTCCGTCGAGAATGATGGTACCGGAGTCGGCATGGTAGAAGCCGGTAAGGATTTTCATGAGGGTCGACTTGCCCGCCGCGTTGTCCCCAACAAGCCCCAGGACTTCGCCGCAGTGCAGGGTCAGGTTTACCCCGTTAAGGGCTTTGATGCCGCCGAAAGATTTGTGAATGTCCTTCATTTCCAGGATGCAGCTGTATTCATCCGCCTGCTGTTTCATCATTTGAATCCTCCGCCTCTTATCGAATCGATGAGAACCGCGAGGAGTATCACCCCGCCCTTGACGATTGTCTGGAAGTAACTTTGTACGCTCAACAGCACCATGCCGTTCTGCAGCACGGCCAGGATAAGCACGCCCACAAGGGTACCGAAAATCCTGCCCTTGCCGCCGGAGAGACTGATTCCGCCCAGGATGACAGCGGTTACCACATCCATGAGTCCCGACTCCCCCACAGTCGGCACCGTGGCCCCGATTTGTGATACGAAGATGAGTCCAGCCAGGCCCGCTGTCGCGGAGCTAATCACCATGCCCCAGAAACGCACCATTTTCACGTTGATGCCCGAAATGTAGCTCGCCTCCGGGTTTCCCCCCACCGCGTAGACCCGCTTGCCGTGAGCGGTGAACCTGAGCATGATGTGGACCAGCAGGAAGATGCCGAGCATGATGTAAATGCTCACCGGAATTCCCAGGAACCTGCTGGAACCGATAGCCGTAAAGAACGGCCCGTTCACACCCATAGCCTTCGCTTCGGTAATTCTGAAGGCGATGCCCCGATATATCATCATCGCCCCGAGCGTGGTAATGATGGGGTTGATCCGTAAAAACGCCACTAAGGAACCGTTTATCACGCCGCAGGCC
>SPDA01000068.1 GCA_004525155.1 Spirochaetales bacterium | reverse complement strand
TATATGGTAGCGTTTAAAGGGCAGGTAGAGCTCGTTCCGGTGTTCCGCGATGAACCTTGCAAAAGGGACCGTAAGATCGAAGCGCATGGCAACGTCCCGATTACCGTGATCGAGAAACCGGTACACCTGCTTGTCCGTCTCTCCGCCGCCTTTGCCTAAGAGCACTTCCGCATACTCCAGAATCGGAGTGTCGATGGGAAGGAATCCGAAACTTAAAAAAACATTTTCCAGAATATGCTGTATCTTTCTTCGCTCCAGTTCGGTGTCAGGAAGGAAATCCCTGAAGCCCTTGAGGACCCTTGGTTGGATTAAATTGCTCATCTTCGCCCATAGTGACCGATTTGGACGTGAATTTCAAGGCCTGCCTCTTGACTAATTTCACATAACAACATACTAAATTTTTAATTCATGCTTGTACGATACGGAAAGAAGAAAAACGGCAGTCCGGAAAAAATAGCTGAGATATACACCCTCAAGGAACATGGTATACGCAGGGAGGACATCGATCCCGAGGCTGTGTCCATTATCAGGCGGCTTTCATCCCACGGATACCGGGCGTATATCGTCGGCGGAGCGGTCCGCGACCTGCTTCTCGGTAAAAAACCAAAGGATTTTGATCTCGCCACCGACGCGATTCCGGGAAGGATTCGGGCCATTTTCAAGAATTCGAGAATAATCGGCAGGCGGTTCCCCCTCGTCCATGTATATTACCCCGATAAAATTATCGAGGTTTCCACCTTCAGAGACCAGAGGACCGACGATATAAGCAGGGACGGTTCCGCGGCAAAGGACGCCCGGACCAGGGATTTTTCGGTCAATGCCCTCTTCTACGATCCGGAGAAGGAACAGGTCATCGACTTTGTCGGCGCCATGAAGGACATGGAAAAAAAAGTCATAAACCCGCTCTTAAGCCTCGATACCATATTTCTGGAAGACCCGGTCAGGATGCTCAGGGCCGTGAGGTACGGCGTGCTGACGGGTTTCTCGCTCAACAGAGGCTTGAGGGTAACGCTGATCAAGCAGACGCAGCTTCTCTCGAATATTTCCTCCTCCCGGCTGACGGAGGAACTTTTCAAGATGCTCTCGTCGGGGTTCTCGCTTCCCATCTTCTCGATGATGGCGGATCTCGGGCTGTTTGACAAACTCCTCCCGGTGTGCGGTTCACTGATCGAGGCGAAAGGCGCTGAAAAGGATGTTAAACTGCCGGATGCCTTTTTCCGATCACTTGAGACCCTCGACGAACTTGTAAAGCAGGAAAAGCCGGTCAAGAGATCGGCCATGGTATATTACCTTATGGCGCCCTTCGTTGAAAAAAGCGTGGACTGGAAAGAGAACAGGGAATTGCTGTACAGGGATTGTTTTTACAAGGTAAAGGAACTTCTCAATCCCCTGACCCCTCCGAACGCAGAAGTCGAAGGGGCCGTAAGGATGATGTTCGTGGAGAGGCATTTACAGCCCCTCCACAGAAGATTTGCCGTCAGGGGGTAGCCTGGTTCAGCTTGAGTCCTTCGATTCTCTTCAGAAGTTTCTGGGTTTTATCTGTATATTCGGCCGCGTTGAGCGAAACTGCCTGGTTTAAGTAGTTTTCCGCATCGTTGTAGCGGCTGTCCGCGAAGGCGTTCACTCCGAGGGCATAATAGATAAGGTCCGCGTTCGCCCCGAGGATGAGGGCCGACTGGTAGTAATACTCGGCCAGGGAGTAGTCCTTTTTAGAATACTGAATGGGCCCCAGGTAATAGTAGGGGAGGTAGTGCTCTCCCTGCATGGCTACCGCTTTTATAAAACTCGATTCCGCTCCCGTAAGGTCTCCCATGGTATACAGGTCTACACCGTCACGGAGAAGGTCGGGAAATGTCTTGATGGAACTTATGAAGCTGACGAAATCGTTGATCAGTGCCGTTCTGCTTGCCCAGGAGAATACCTTTGTTTTTACAATGTCCTCGTTTTCCCTCTGGGAGAGAGCCGGTTTCAGGCGGCTTATGGAATCCCAGAGAAGACGGTTGTTCTGCTTGTTTTCAGAACCGATAAGGAAGGTGACGAGTCCCCAGGTCTGGGCGTAAAACAAATCCTTTTTTGTTCTGAGTACTTCCGCCCCTGGTCCCAGAAGGTCGTTGACGGAAAGAAAACTGTTCGTGCCGGTGCTCCCGCCGGAAACGGCGGTGTCGATCAGCGACTTAATCGTCGGCAGCCAGCTCAGGTTTTCCTTGAATACGGCAATCTGGTTTTCAGCATCAAACTGGCTTTTTTCAAAGTACACGGCAAAACCGGTCTGGAGCCACAGGGGGGGGTTGCGGACGAATGTTTTTAAAAACTGCAGAAAACCGTGCCGGATAAGGGCCGTATCGTATTCCGCGGTTTCCGAATAATAGCCGACAAGCTCGCTTTTGGCCGGATCGGAATACTGGAGAAATACGAAATTATTTTTTTCCTCATCGATGATCGTCTTTATATAAGTGTTGAAACGTTCCTTGCTCTTGAAAATTCTGACAGTCATTTTCGCGGGCAGGCCGTTTAAGTCAAAGCGGAGCTGCGAGTTGAAAAGGTCGAGGAAAGCCTCCATTTTGGCCGCGGTCAGGTCTGCGTGATCCGCACTTATTTCGGAATATACCTTGAAATAATCCGATTCGGAAAGGAAAAGCGACGGAACCTGTCCGAACGCCGTTCCGGCTGACAAAAACAGGATCAGGGCGATAAGGGTACATGTAATTCTCGATACTTTCATGCTTATCCTCCAAATACATTTTAAAAATAATTCATACACTTGTCAAACATAATTAAATTTTTATTTTATTTTATCTATTGTGATATTAATTTCCTTTATCAGGATGCCGGTGTGTTTTTCTATGCTGTTCAGGATGTACTGCTGCAGTTCGTATATGTTGCCGACAAGCTGGTAACCGTAGGGAACGTGTATCTGGATGTGCATGCGGTAGGAGTTGCCTTCGTCCTGCACGGTCACCTTGCTTATTTTTATCTGATTGTCAAATTCGTCTGTGCAGTGCATGACCATCTGCGCCAGTGCCGCCTCGGACAGGGAGACTTTGCCCCTGGTGTTGAATTCGGTACGGACTACCGATTTTTCGAAGCCTGCTGAATTTTTTTTAAGCGACATGCGTTTTTTCAAAAAAACCTTTATCGTATCGTAGAAAATGTGCGGGTAATTTCTTTTTATCTCTATCGCCGGCACGGGAATTACGTGCTTGCCCTCCGTGTTGCGCGAATGTACAGCCTGTTTTATTTCGTCCTCAGTTGCAATTTCCTCGATCCTGATGAATCTCGAAGGCGGCGGCAGGTCCAGCCTCTCGGCTATTTTTTTCGCCATGCCTTCCGAGGTGCCGATAATCAGCAGCCGTTTGAAGCTTTCCTTTTTCAGGGCTTTCGTCACCTCCATCCTGTGGAGGGGATCGTCGAAGAGCGCTGTTTTAACCGCGGACAGATAGATTTTTTCCTTTTTTGCGGATCGGCCGGCGAGAATTCTGTCTTCACTAATCAGAAGCCCGTCGTCGATGATCATTCCTATGCCGTGTTTTTCAGCCACCAGTTTTGCGCGGAAACTCTTGCCGGTTCCGCTCTTGCCGATAAGGGCAAAAACCTTGACACCGCGCAACAGATAGGAAAAATGGTGAAGAACACTTTTCATCTATACAAAATACCACAGCTTGCGGAATTAGTACAGGAAACCCGGCGGGTCTTTTCGCCTGCCAATAAACCACCGGCTTGTCTTGACAAAGATGAAGGCTAAAAGGAAAATAGCCTGTTAAACAGATATGAAATCATCCATTGCGCGTTTGTCCATGTTCCTTTGCATCCTCTGCGTTGTTGCGCTTTTTATCCTGTTGAGCGGGACCTTGAGTTTTCTCCCTGTTTTCCAGAAATATTCGCAAGTCTGGAAGGGATATTATACTCTGCTCGTGCCGGATGCGGGCGGGCTTACCCCTTCGGGAATCGCGGAGATAGTGACGGACGCGGGTTTTCCGGAACCTCTCTACGCGGGAAGCAGCATGGTAAGCTTCAGGGAAAGTCTCGATACTTTCGGCACGCTGCCGGTTTCCGAAATTTCCTCCCGTTTCGATGAACTCGATCCGCGGTACGACGACTTCATGCGCCGCATGTCCGGTTATTTCACGGCATCCAGGGGCGGCCGGAACTGGCATGTCTTCTACATCCCCGCTTCGAAGCATCCGCTGGTATTCTTGAGCTCCCTCCGCCCGGCCCTGCGCGAAGCGGTAAACGGGGAGGCGAAGGACATACGCCTTGCCGAATACAATGTTGTCATGAAGCTTGTCTATGCCGCGGCATTCGCCCTGTTCGTCCTTCTCGTAATTCTGCTTATCCGTTTCAAGCCGCTTCTCCTGGTATTGGGCAGTATCCCTTTTATCATCGTTTTACTGAACGGCAATGTTTACATTCTTGCGGCCTGCGGGATTCTTTATTACTGCTGGGCGAGACTGATGCTGCAGATCATGCCCTGGCTTAAACAGTTCCTCTATACCGGATACAGGGACAATCAGAACGATATCGTGGAAAGGCAGATAATCATCTGTTCCGCGGGGATGCTGATAACAACCATAACCGTGTCAGTCGCCCTTAAGAGTATTTTACCAGGGCTCCTGCTTTTCTTGAGTTTTCTCACGGATCTTTTCGTCCTGCTTGGAGTCGGGCTCCTTTACCTGGTCAAGAAAAGCAGGTTTGAACATCAGCCCTTTTTCTACCAGCCCCTTCGGAGGGTAAAGGAAAAGCTGGAATTAACCTGGAGTAAGGATATGCTTCTCGTAGGTATCCTCGTATTTTTTCTGCTTTTCCCCCTGTTCAACCTGATTTCTCCCGTCCGGGGCATGCCGGCTATCCCGCAGCCGGATCCGTTTCCGGGCCTGTCAGGCATGTCGAGGGATGCGATTGAAAAACTTCATTACTACAGCGGGAACGGCCTGCCCAACCTTTACGATTATATGTGCCATGCGGCATACCAGGATGGTTATTACTACGGCGGCAGGTACGTCTATCCCGGGGCCGGGACCGGGGTCATGGTCACCGCCTACCGGCATGAAGGCGATGCGTTAAAACAGGAACAGAAGCCTGTCCTTTCATTCAACGATGAATGGTACCGGGCGCGCCTGGCCGGCCTTCAGACCGAAAAAAGCATGATGAATCTCCTCTATTCGCTCCGCAATCCGTCCGTTGTCAGTGTTCGTAACATCACTCCTCCGGCGATAAACCTGTTTTATATTATAATTCATTGTCTGACGGGCATATTCTTTTTCTCCCATGTCATATTTGTACGGAACCCTTTGACAGCGGGCAGTTTGTATGGTATTAAAGATTTCGTACAAAGGAGAAAACGCGAAGCAGCATGAGCAATATAAGGAGTTTTCCCAAGGGGGGACTGCATCCTCCCGGCAGAAAGCATATTTCTGCCTCATCTGCCATCAGAAACGCGCTGCTGCCTTCATTGTGCAAAGTACCTCTCACCCAGCATATCGGCGCCCCCTGTGAATGCCTCGTGGCACCGGGAGACGAAGTCAAGGAAGGCATGCTCCTGGGTAAAAGCAAGGGTTTTATTTCCGCCAATATCCACAGCCCCATGCCCGGAGTGGTCAAATCCCTGGATGAGCTGTATCTTCCGAACGGTTCCAGGTGCCAGGCTGTAACCATAGAATCCGTCGGCGAGTTCGACAGGCTCGGCAAGCGCCAGGAACCGGTGGACTGGTCGGGTCTTTCATCGAAGGATCTGCTGGAGAAAATTGCGCTGCTGGGGATCGTCGGCCTTGGAGGGGCAGCCTTCCCGACTCATGTAAAATTCAGCATTCCCAGGGACAAAAAGGTCTATACCTTCGTGGTGAACGGAGTGGAGTGTGAACCCTATCTGACCGCTGATTACCGAATAATGCTTGAAAAAACGAAAGAAATTTTCGAAGGCATAAGGATTATCGCAAAAATCCTCGAACCTGAACGAATTTGTATCGGCATAGAAATCAACAAGCCGGATGCCATCGAAATCATGACCGCCGCCGCAGCGAATTCCGGTCTTCCTGTGGAGGTAGTACCTCTCCAGATAAAGTATCCCCAGGGCGACGAAAAACAGCTTCTGAAGGCCATTATAAACCGGGAGGTGCCGTCAGGCGGTCTCCCCATCGACATCGGCGCAGTTGTCTCCAATATCGGCACCGTTTTTGCCATTTACGAGGCCGTTGTCTTTGAAAAACCCCTAATAGAACGCATTGTTACTGTTACGGGAGGCGGCATAAAGAATCCGTCGAACCTAAAGGTGAGAATCGGGACACCTATTCAGAACCTTCTCGATGAATGCGGCGGTTTCACGGAAGAACCCGCGAAAATCGTTGTCGGCGGCCCCATGATGGGATTCACCATATACAATCTCGATACCCCCGTAGTCAAGGGAACCTCCGGCGTGCTCGTACTGACACGGAAAGAGGTGAAAACCGCGGCGCGTACCTCCTGTATTCATTGCGGCAGGTGCGTAAAAGTCTGTCCCATGGGACTCAACCCGACCAGGCTCGCCAAGCAGATTGATCATCTCGAATACGGTGAAGCCGAAGGTGAGGGGCTCATGGACTGCAAGGAGTGCGGCTGCTGCGCCTATGCCTGTCCGGCGCAGATTCCGCTGGTACAGTCCATGAAACTCGGCAAACTTATGCTTCGGAAAATGAAGGTAAAATCATGAGCGAGAACGCAACCATGGAAAAACAGCGTTTAATGATGACCTCTCCGCAGCTGCATCACCAGGATTCCACGGCAAAGATAATGTGGGCGGTGAGCATCTGCCTCCTGCCGGCTTCCGCCTGGGGAGTCTATGTTTTCGGCATCAGGGCCCTCGTGGTGCTGATCGTATCGATTGCGGCGGCGGTAGCGGGCGAGCTGGCTGCAGCCAGAATCTTCAAGAAAATTACGGTGCAGGACGGGAGCGCCTTTCTCACCGGCCTTCTGGTGGGGCTCAATATGCCCGCCGGCGTTCCCCTGTTTATCCCCATTATTGCCTCACTTTTTGCCATTCTGGTGGTCAAATGGTCTTTCGGCGGTCTTGGAGCCAACTGGATGAACCCGGCGCTTGCCGGCAGGGTTTTCGTGTTTTTCTCCTGGACCGGAGGCATGACGACCTGGCAGCTGCCCAGGGCGTTAAACCCTTCGCTGGACGCTGTTACGGGACCCACTCCACTGGGATTTCTTAAGACGGGCATGATGGATTACACCGGCGGTGCATCGGGTCCCATGGATTTTCTTAACCAGTCGGGCTATGCGCGGAGCGCCATGGATACGGCCTGGACAGGATGGCTCAATGAACACATCTTTACCGGCGCGGGGAAGCCTGTCCCCGGAGGTTATCTGGACCTATTTTTCGGCAATATACCGGGCAGCATCGGTGAAATTTCAACCTTTCTGCTTCTTCTGGGCGCGGTCTATTTATTTATAAAAAAGATCATCACCTGGCAGGTGCCCGTTACCTACATCGTTTCGTTCGGGGTACTTTCCTGGATTTTCGGCGGACTCAAGTTCGGCGGCGGGTTTTTCAGCGGCGATATAATCTTCAACCTGTTTTCCGGCGGTCTCATGCTCGGTGCGCTCTACATGGCCACGGATATGGTGACCTCTCCGCTCACCGGCAAAGGCCAGATTATCTTCGGCATCGGGGCGGGCTTTTTCACCTTTCTAATCCGTTTTTACGGATCTTTTCCGGAAGGTGTCTCTCTCGCCATTATACTCATGAATATTTTTGTGCCTCTCATCAACCGGTTTACGGGGCCCGATCGTTTCGGAATTGCCCGTAAGGCGGTTCCGTCATGAAAAAAACCCTGGCCATAGGCGGTAAACTGGCCCTCATCTGCGCTATTTCCGCGATCCTGCTCGCATTCGTCAATTCCATTACGGAACCGGCGATCAGGGAATACAAGCGAAAGACCCTGCTGGAGGGACTCAAGGCAGTCGCCGGCGGAGGCGAAATAGGGGAGGAAAACCTCGTGGAGGACAATCCCGCGGTTAAGGGGTATTAT
Source organism: Spirochaetales bacterium (assembly GCA_004525155.1). Classification (GTDB taxonomy): domain Bacteria; phylum Spirochaetota; class Spirochaetia; order SPDA01; family SPDA01; genus SPDA01. Next base: position 92 of record SPDA01000068.1, on the reverse strand, counting down.
CCCCTCGTTTTTCCTGACGGCGGCAGCGGCTACATCCTCAGGCTAATCGGCAGCGGTTACGGCGGCGACATGCTGATCCTCTCGGGGTTCCG
>SPDA01000306.1 GCA_004525155.1 Spirochaetales bacterium | reverse complement strand
TCGATATACCGGTCGATGAGAACCAGAGGAATATCTTCCTTCTGTTTGAACCGCATTATACTGACGGAGGGCTCCTGAATCCCTATGCAGAGAATACCGTCCACGTTCCTGTATTTCATCGTATTGAGGAAATTCTCTTCCGTTTCGGGGTCGTTGTCGGCATTGCAGATGAACGTGGTGTAACCGTAACTCCTGAATATCCGCTCCGTGTACCAGCAGGCATTGGCGTAATAGGGGTTGCGTATGTCCTGGATGATGAGACCTAGGGTCTTCGTACGCTTGGTGGCGAGGCTTCGGGCAATTTCATTGGGTTGAAAATCGAGAGCCTGAACCGCATCCATGACCGCGCGTTTCGTTTTTTTTGAAACGGGCCCGCTTTCGTTCAGGACCCTGGAGATGGTGCTTTTTGAGACGTTGGCAAGCTTCGCGATTTCGTTGATGGTGACCTTCACAACAACTCCACATTACCCGACTTGGCACACAATCCTGAACCCGGCGGCAAACCTGCCTGCCGATAGACTGAAACCGTTTCCTTTTTCTTCCAAGTAAAAAGTAAACCGGTTCAGTACATGCGCTGCATTAACATAATTTATTTTGAGATAAATAATTAATAAAAGTTAACCAGGCCGCGCTTTCCATAAAACATCTCCGATTTGTGGAACCGCTTTTATAAATAATTGTACCATATTTTACCGTGCTGTCAAGACGATTCTTAAATATTTTCTCCCAGGCCCTGCCGCACTGACCTGCGCGGCGGAAGCACGCGTCCTTGACAAAAACCGGTTTGAAAGATACATGTTAATGAAACTTCCCTATAAGGATCAGCACATGACAACGACCCGCCAGATAATGCAGACCGCCTATTCTCTCGGTTTGAGCATCCCCGCGTTCAACGTCGCCCATATACCCATGACGGAACCCATAATCCGCGCCCTTGTGGATACCGATTCCTTCTCCCTTGTGGAAGTATCCCGGGTGGACTGTGAAAAATTCGGGGCAAAAAGCATACGAGACGTTTATGAAGAATATGCTGAACATGAAAACCCGGCCCACGCCCGGCTGCACTTGGACCACGTGCCTGTTATCGATGAGGACCAGAAGCTCGTGGATTACCTTGCCGTCATCAAAGAGGCCTTAAGCCTCGGTTATCAGTCCGTGATGATAGACGGTTCCCGGCTTTCTCTCGACGAGAACATCAGGATTACCAGGGAAGTTGTTGACCTCGTGGGGAACCCGGAAATACCCGTGGAAGCGGAACTGGGCGCGGTGCTCGGTCACGAATCCGGCCCCCTGCCGCCCTACGAGGAACTTTACACCACGGGAAAAGGCTTTACCAAGGTAAATGAGGCCTCACGTTTCGTTACGGAATCCGGCTGCAGCTGGCTTTCCGTTGCCATCGGCAGTATTCACGGGGCGGTATCCGACGCGCTCAAATCGCAGAAAAAACCCACAGCCCGCTTAAACCTGGACCATCTGCAGAAGCTTAAGGAGGCGACCGGCATACCCCTCGTACTTCACGGCGTTTCCGGCGTGGATCAGAGTTACGTTAACCAGGCGGGAAAATTCGGCATAAGCAAAATCAACGTGGGTACGGAAATCCGCCAGGCTTACGAAACGGAAATACAGAAATCCGGCAGCGTGGTGAAGGCCCAGGACGCCGTCTACGACCGCGTGGCAGATCTTGTAAAAAACTACTACTGCATCAGGGGTATCCGGAAGCTGGTCCTGCCTGCGGAGAGCTGAGAAGTACGCAGGCGGAAAACCCTGCCCGCGGCCTGAACGTCAATCACGTATCTGAATCCGCGCCGTCCCGGGATTTTCGGCGGATGAAAGCAGGAATGGTATCCATGAAAATAAACACTCACGGTAAAAGCGCGCACGCTGTTTTTCTTGTCCAAACCGCTTTGTACAGGTTAGAATGATACAGTCGGATAAAACTTAACAGTCGGAGAAAGCAATGAAAAAAATCGGTGAGTATCTATTGGAAGAACATTTCCTTAAGGACCAGGATATCCCGGGGATTCTGACCCTGCACGATGAAATGGTTTCCGCCGGCATAAAGATGAGGTTCGGGGAAGCTTCAATCGCCGCCGGAAAGACAACTCCCTCCCAGGTAAACCAGGCTTTGCTCAGGCAGAACAGCGAAGCGCTGGCACGCACGAGCCTCGGCTCCATGCTGCACACGCTGGGCGACCTCGACGAGCCGCAGTATCGGAGTCTGGAAAAAAAATGCAACGGAAACGACGAAACCTGGGAAATGACAGTCCTGGAACAGAATCTCCTGACTCCAGAGAGGCTCAAAACAGTGAAAGACCTGCTCGGGCTCGCCAGGCACACGTACCAGCGCGATGTAGTCAGCTCACAGTTCATACCCTTTAATATGATAGAACCGCTGGTGGCGGAAAAAATCGATGAAGTTTTCGAGGAGACCGGCCAGTGCGCCTGCGCGCAGTGCTGGAATAACGTGTTCGCCATAACACTTAACGATCTGCCGAGCCGCTATATCAGCTATACCCCCAATATAACTGAATTCATGCAGCGCTTCCGGCATGATTACAGCGACGATGTGCTGAGGATTCTCAGGATGGCCGCGATCAAGGTAAAAACGAATCCCAGGCTCGCCTGTGCCACGGTACGCCGGATTGAAACTGCCGACCTCCTCGGCGCGCTTCCGGATTTCGAAACAGTGGTGCACATATCAAACAGGCACATTCATCTCTGCCGGGAGGACCTGGATGCACTTTTCGGCAGAGGCCATGAGCTTGTTAAAATGAAGGACCTCCAGCAGCCGGGTCAATACGCGGCCGAAGAGACCGTGGAGATAACAGGGCCCAAAGGGACCCTTCAGAAGATAAGGGTACTCGGCCCTCTGCGGCCGCAGACGCAGGTTGAAATTTCCGGTACGGACCAGTTCGCCCTCGGCTCCTCCGCGCCGGTCCGCGAATCCGGGGACGTGGCAGGCACACCGGGCATCAGGCTCACGGGCCCGGCCGGAAATGCGGACATAAAACAGGGCCTCATCCGCGCCCTGCGGCACATTCACATGACGCCGAAAGACGCGGAAGCGGCTGGCGTTGAAAACGGGGAATTCGTAAGCGTGAGGATAAAAGGCGATCGTCCCGCGGTACTCGAAGGCGTGCTTATCAGGGTATCGGAGAAATATTCCCTGGAAATGCACATCGACACGGATGAGGCCAACGCTGTGGGCATGCCGGCGGAAGCGATGGGACAGATAGTGGTTGAGTAGGAACAATATTTCCCCGCCCGTTCCCTGGGAGCCGGCATCCGGCGGCTTCAGCCCCCGCGCTTTTTTCCGACAGCCGCAATATAAATGGTAAACTCATCTTCACCGTCCGCGCCGAGCAGTCTGTCGCATCGCTCCTGGTCGTACGCGGCTATGGCGCAGGTCCCGGTTCCGATGCTTTCGCAGGCAAGATAGAGGTTCTGGCACACATGTCCCGCATCTATGGCAATTACTTTGTGGGCAGCCTCGCCATAGCGCCATTCGGTTCGCGCCGGAACCGCCGTCCAGAAAAACGTAACCGCCGCCTTCGCGACAAAATCCTGGTCCATGCATGCCGCCGCCGCTTTGCCGCCGATGTCGTTGTCTTCGTAAAGGCACGCCAATTGATTGTCGAAGGGAAGGTAGCGGTACAGCCCCGGCGCCAAGGGTTCAACCCGCGTTACCGCCAGGTAGGTTTCAAAAGCATGGCGCGCGCCCGCTGAGGGAACGGTGCGGAGCGCAGTGTCGGAATTCAGCACTCTCCGCACACCCTGGGCAGCCCAGAGCAGGAACGAGAGTTCCTCGATTGCAAGCGGTTTTTCCGAATACCGGCGGAGGCTTGTCCGCCGCCTGATGGCCTCACCCACCCCGAGACCGCCGTACTTGCTGATCAAGTCCCTGCCGGCGGGCAGATCGATCCTCGGCAGGTTTTCCTGGCAGGGTTTCTGAAGAGGCGGCGCAGGCAGACCCCGGCTCTGATCGGTCTGTGAAAAATCGACCTGCTGGCGGATAGTGTCTTTTAAAAAGAAACGGTTTGATTCGAGCCGGTTTCCGGACATAACATAATTCTCCTTAGGCACTCTTGC
>SPDA01000114.1 GCA_004525155.1 Spirochaetales bacterium | reverse complement strand
GTAAAATAAAAATCTCTCACCGGAGGCTGAAGAAGAAGGATGCGCAAAGGTTATACCGGCAAAACCGGGCTTGAGGTCAGGCTTGTGCGGAACAGGGCCATTCGGAAGAATTCCTGAATTACGGGCTGCAGCTCCTGGGGCAGGCTGAAGACCTTCTTCGGCTCCGGAGCGGAAGAGGGGCTTTTCCCTTTTTCCGCGGGCGGAGTGAATTCCTGCTTTTCCGGCATGTGGGTCCCATTCTGGTTCTGCTGAATCTCCCCATCCCGGTAGGCAGGCTCCAGGGGGGAGGGTTGGCTGCCGCCGCTCCCGTTATCGTTAATATCCCGGCTGAGCAGAGACCCAGGCCGGGAAGTACGGGCACCTGATAGACTGCTCAACGAAAGGAAACCGCCGTTTGTGAGGATAATCAGGAGAGCGCCGGATACCAGATAAATCAGACACAGTTTCATCATAAATTCTTTTCATTACATTATAGCGCATTAAAAAACAATCGTCAATTTTTCCGGTAATAAATGGAACCGGCGGTTCAGAACCGGCGCTGAGTATTGACAGAGAGGGAAATTGAAAACAAATTCGTTTAGTGCATGAAAAACACCGGTGATAGAGAGTATACTCTATCCGTAAAGGAGCGGACATGAACGAAAAGGCAAAAGATTCCTATGACAAGGCCCTGGGCTACCTGAAAGAACAGAACTACGGCAAAGCACTGGAGTTTTTCGAAAAAACCGTCAATGAAGATTCCGGGTTCAAAGATGCCTATTACAACATGGGCCTCTGTTACAAATATATGAATGAAATCGAGCGGGCACGGTACATGTACGAGAAAGCCGCAGAGATTGACGAAAACTATCTCGACCCCCTCATCGAACTCGGCAACCTCTGGTATGACGCGAAGGAGTACGACAAAGCGGAAACTCTTTACCGGAAGACCATTGAAAAGAACAGCACCTATTACGTCGGGTACTTTAACCTTGCCATGGTGGCCTTTCAGCGGGGAGACAGGCAGAAAGAGGAGGAATTTCTCGAAAAGACCCTGAAACTCCGTCCAAATTACGTAAGCGCCCTGAACCGGCTTGGCAACATATATTACGACAGGACCGAATACGAAAAGGCCGAGGAACTTTATAACAAGGTCCTCATGACGGATCCGGGATACAAATATGCCTATTACAATCTCGGCAATATAGCGGAAATCCGCGCGGAACTGAAAAAAGCGAAAAAGTATTTTGAGAAAGCCCTGGAAATTGATCCCAAGTACGCCTTTGCCCAGAATGAACTGGATGCGGTAAACAAGAGGATTTCCGAATTGGGAGATTTTTATACGGAGGGGGATGAAGAAGGAAAGGACAAAGAAAATTCCGCCGGGGAACCGGCAAAGACGGAAACCGCCGCCGGCAGCTCCTTTGTTAAAAAGATAGGTCGTAATTTAAACGAGCTGGCGAAAGCGGGGAAAATTCCCGAAATCTACGGCAGAGAAAAAGAAATAGAAACGGTTCTCGAGGTTCTCTACAAACGGTTTAAAAACAACCCGGTACTGGTCGGCATGGCGGGAACCGGTAAAACCGCCATAGTGGAAGGACTCGCACGGCGGATAACGGAAGGCAAGGTACCCGAATTTTTCAGGACCAAGGAAATCATAGAGATCAGTATAGGCGAACTCGTGGCGGGAACCAAATACCGGGGCGTGCTGGAGGACAAGGTTAAACGCATTCTCGAAGACGCGAAGAACAACCCGGACATCATTCTTTTCATAGACGAAATGCATACCATCATGGGGGCAGGCGTGGTGGAAGGGAGCGATCTCGATGTGGCGGAAATGTTCAAACCCGCTCTGGCCCGGGGGGAAATACGCTGCATAGGCGCCACAACCCTGGAGGAATACAGAAAATACATCGAGCAGGATGCCGCCTTTGAACGCCGGCTTTATCCTGTAAAGGTGGAGGAACTATCGCCGGAAGCCACCAAAAAAATCCTGGAAATGAAATTGAAGGGAACCAATGAATACTACAAGATAAACTACACCATGGATAACGCAAAGGAGATTGTCGATTATACACAGAAGTATATCAAGAAGCGTTGTTTTCCCGACAAAGCCATTGACCTGTTTGAAAAACTCGCGGCCAGGGCATCGCTTCAGGGAAAGCGGGACATTACCACGAGGGACATCCAGGACATGGTCTCCGAAATAACGGGCATACGGTTCCTCGCCGGCCATGAATCCGAACTGGATGCACTGGGCCAGCTGGAAGAACGGCTTAAGGAGGATATTTTCGGCCAGGATGAAGCCATTGCCGCGGTCTGCAATATACTCCGGATAACCAAGCGCAGGCTCGATATGAACCCCGAGCGGCCGGACGGCGTTTTCATGTTTACCGGGCCGACGGGCGTCGGAAAAACCTTTCTCGCAAAACGCCTGGCCCGCCATCTGTTCGGCAATGAAAACAAGCTCATTAGGCTGGACATGTCCGAGTATTCGGAACCCAATGCGACAGCAAAAATAATCGGTTCCCCGCCGGGATACGTGGGATACGACAACCCTTCCTCTATCAGCATGCTGATAGAGGACAATCCCACGAGCATCCTCCTGCTGGACGAAATTGAAAAGGCCCATCAGGAAGTCGTGCGGCTTTTTCTCCAGGTCTTCGACGAAGGGAAGCTTACCGATTCACGGGGGCGGAAAGTGTATTTCTCCGATGTAACGGTCATCATGACCAGCAACGCCGTGGTCAAGGCGCGTAACCGCATCGGTTTCGATACGTCTAAAGGCAAGGCGGACGTGATGGAAGAAGTAATCGCCCAGCTGTCCACCCGCTTCCCCAAGGAATTCATAAACAGGATAGACGAGGTGGTCATGTTCAACTCCCTGGGACTTCCGGAAGTGCGCAGCATCGTTCTCCGCAGTCTTTTTAAAACCGCCGGGGAAAGATTCAGGGAGGAAGGCGTGGAACTCGTTTTCGAGGATTCCCTCGTGGAGGCCCTGATATCGGAAGGCTACAACCCGGAGTTCGGCGCGAGAAACATGCAGCGGGCTTTCAACACTTTTGTCATTTCACCGCTCGTCCGGTACATCTTCGACAACAGAATAAAAAAAAGCGTGCTGACCCTCTCCTACGACAAGGAGCTTGTCATTACACCGGGATAACAGTCTGCAGCAGGAGGCGGAGCCATCTTGCCGTTCGATTAATTCCGTGATACATTTCTGCAGACGAAAAAAAACTGATCATCGTGCAGACAAACCAGCCGTAAAATCATGAATAAAATTTATATACACACCATACCGCAGCAGTTAAACACCAGAAAAGGATTCAGCAGCCGGGGCTGCATGGGCACATCATGTGAAGACTCCTGCTGCAGATTCGGCTGCGATGTGGACCGGGAATCCTACGACCTCATGCACCTGCACCGGCTTCAGCTGGAAAAACTTACCGAGACCTCCCTGGAAGAAAGTTTTGAATCCTGGTCCGGGGACACGGAATATCTGGGCAGCGATTCAATCAGATCCCGGGTAGGCGCCTCCGGGTACTGTGTTTTTCATAATCCCCTCGGTAAAGGCTGCGTGTTGTATATGCTGGCCCGCACCGGCGGTGTTTCCAAACGGATTGTGCCTTCCATCTGCAGACTCTTTCCCCTGACCTGGCAGCGCGGAGTACTCTTCTTCAGCGGTGAACGCGGTGAGGACGTGATTCCGGAGAACTGCGACTGCTGCCTTCTGGCGGAAGATCAGAGAAAAACAGCGCTGGAAACGCAGGCTGAGGAGTTTTTCGACATCTGTGCCCTGCCTGAACCCCTGGCTACCTGAACCTGCAGGCCGGTACAATGACCGGGATTTCTTTCATCCGGTCTGCAGGATCCGCCGGTATCTTCAAATGTCATTAATTTATCGTTATAATGCATTTTTTTATAGACGCATCCGCAGAATAGGATATATAATGCTTTTATATCTTCGCAGGTTCAGGAGGCATAATAAGCCAATTGGATTGATTCTTTTATCTCCATGAAACGGCTTTGCCACTCGCCTCTTGAATCTGCTTTTTTTTATCCGCTCTACTTGACAAAGACACAAGACGTTTGTATATTTATGCATAATTTTTGTATAAATATACAAATTCGTGGTGCCCATGAACAATAAAACAGGAAGGCTTCAGGCAATAAAACAGATAATCCGCGATCAGAAAATCGGGAACCAGGAAGAACTGCAGGGTATCCTTAAGGGCATGGGCTATATCATAACCCAGGCCACCCTTTCCAGGGACTTAAGCTACCTCAAAGCAGGAAAAATTCCCGACGGAAAAGGCGGTTTTTACTACAACCCGCCCCTGACCGATGATATAAGGGAAACAGACGACGACCTGGTACAGGATATTTACAGGGGATTTGTTTCGATTGACTTTTCCGGCAATCTCGGTTTGCTGCATACCCTTCCGGGGCACGCCCACAGCGTCGCCTTTGCCCTGGATAATTTGAAAATTCCCCAGGTCCTGGGCACCGTAGCCGGGGACGACACCATAATTCTGGTCCTGAAAGAAGGGGCCGACAAACGAGACTTTCTTGCGGCATTCATGGGACAGCTGCCGCAACTGGAGATAGAAGAATGAAAGCTGTTATTTGCGGTACAACCGGTTATACAGGAATGCTGCTTCTGCGCATTCTCGCAACCCATCCCGATGTTAAGGCCATTATACCCGTATCCTCTTCCAAAGCGGGAGGAAAGGTTCTTGACGCGGATCCGGGGCTTTCCCCGGTGATTCTCGAAAAACTCGAAAAAACGGACGGCTGCCTCGTTACCGTCCAGGAGGCTGCCGCGCTTAAGCCGGATGTGGTATTCGCGGCCCTTCCTCATCTTGCCTCCGCAGCGATCCTTGAACCCTTTTTCGGCCGATGCGTAGTCATCGACCTTTCAGCAGATTTCAGGATTCCCGACCCGGCGATGTTTGCCAAAGCCTACGGTCAGGCCCCTCCAAGACAGGACCTGCTGGGCAAGGCGGTCTACGGCCTGGCGGAAATCTACACGGAAGACATCAAAAAGGCGGATCTTATCGCCAATCCGGGCTGTTATCCGACCGCCTCCCTGCTTCCTCTCTTTCCGCTGCTCAAATGCGGCATGATTCAGGGAGATCTTATAATAAACGCCCTCTCGGGCATCTCGGGAGCGGGGAAAAAAGCCGCGGAAAACCTGCTTTTCTGCGAAAGAACGGAAAACGCAGGCGCCTATTCCCCCGGCAGGACCCACCGGCATACCATAGAAATCCAGAAGGAAGCCGATCTCGCCTTTGCCGCCGCGGGAAAACCGGGTTCCGGCGGAGCGGAAGTTTTTTTTACACCCCACCTCATTCCCGTAAAACGCGGCATGTCCGTTACCACAACCGTGAACCTTGCCTCCGGCATCACGGGGACAGATGTCCGCGCCTGCCTTGAAGCGGCTTACGCGGGCAGGGTTTTTGTGTGCATCGAGCCAGCCAGGATTCCCCAGACCCGGGATGTATGGGACACGAACAGATGCGACATCGGTTTCCATACCGAATCCGGCCCGGGAAATAAATCGAGGCTTTTTCTCTTTTCGGTCATTGACAACCTGGTGAAAGGCGCCTCCGGCCAGGCTGTTCAAAACATGAATATACGCTTCGGTCTGCCGGAAGCAACGGGGCTTTCCCTGCATGGAGCTCTGTAACATGAAACAGGTTGTCGTAATTAAAATCGGCGGCAAGGCCGCCCAGCCGGAAACGATCAGGAATCTCGCGAAAGACATGAAATCCCTCGAGTCCGTTTACAGCTTCATCCTCGTTCACGGCGGCGGCGCGGAAGTCACCACCCTTGCCGGCCGCCTGGGGCTTAAGTCCGTCTTCAAGGACGGCATTCGCATGACAGGCAGGGAGGAAATGGATGTTGTGGACATGGTACTTTCCGGAAAGATGAACAAACAGATTGTGCGGCTGTTCAATACCCTTCTCAAGGCCGCCGGTCTTACAGGCAGTGACGGTCTTCTTTTTATGGGGGAAAGCCTGGAAGGACAGGGAGAGGATGCAACCAGGACGGGAAGAATTACGGAAGTAAACCCGGACATTCTCAATCTTCTCCTCGATAACGGATATACGCCTGTAGTCGCTTCCACGTCCATGGATAAAACGGGACGGGCCCTCAATATAAACGCGGACGAGGCTGCCCTGCATCTGGCAACAGCCCTCAAGGCCTTCAGGCTCATATATATCTCCGACATCCCGGGAATTTTGAAAAATAACGCCGTCATGCGCAGAATAACCAGGGAAGAAGCGGAACAGGAGATAAAGGCCGGGGTGATAAACGGAGGCATGATACCCAAGATAACCTCCTCCCTCGAAGCCTTAAGCCGGGGAGTCGGCGGCATAGTCAT
>SPDA01000298.1 GCA_004525155.1 Spirochaetales bacterium | reverse complement strand
TTTTACGCCGAGGCTGATGTAGGATTCCACGAGGTTCATGATTTCACCGCAGTTGTGGTACATGGCGGCTTTACCCTTTTCCTGGGCAACGGCAATGAGCTGTTTTTCATAGGGCAGAATATATTGATCGTAGGCCTGTTTCCCGAGAAAGCCGCCGGGCACGTTGCCGCCTACGCAGTGAACGTCGGTCCCCGCCTCGTCCAGGGCGCGGATGTACCCGTAACTGCGTTTTAAGGAAAAATTCATGAGCCTTTCGTAAAACTCGGGTTCCACAAGGAAAAGGGAGTAGAGTTCTTCGTGGTTGATGAGCAGGGAGGAAACGTTGAAGGGGCCGTGGGGTCCCCAGGTGCCAATTATGCCGCTGTCTCCCAATGCCTGCCTTATAATGTCTATCCTTTTCTTTATTCTGTTTTTATATTCTTCCGATACTCCCGGTTCGTAGTTTTCGACGATTTCCAGGTCTTTAAGGTCCTTGATGGGTTTGCGTGTACAGGCATGATGGAAGGTGCCGTGGCCCATGTCGGTTATGGTAAACTCCTGGGACAGCTCCCCTTTGGGCGTTTTAATTGTGGACCGCCTGCGTAGGTTATTGCCTTCCCGCACCTCTTCCGTTTTAACGTCCCAGTTTGCAGCACTTCGGGATACATCGAGGCCCCCGTAAATGATGTTGAGGTCAATTATGTCGTTAAGCAGTCTTACGTACACATCGCAGCCGAACTGTTTCTGCGTTTCGATGACCTTGAGCTGGCAGGCTTCCGAATCCTGCGGATCAATATCCGGGTAGAGCTGGCCTAAAAAGTGTCCCTGCTCAATAAGAAAAAGAGTGACAGGTACGCGATCCGGCGTTCCTCCGTGCAGAGCTGTAAGCAGCCGTTCCCTTGATGTCATTGTATCCTCCTTGTCAGATTCCGTAATATTCGTCCATTGCCTGATACATGGCAATCACGTTTTCATGAGGCGTGCCCACCTGGATGTTGTGGGCGGGGCCGATAAGGTATCCACCGTCTTTGCCGAGGGACTCGATAAGGTACTTCACCTCGTCCTTGACCCGGGCGGCAGTGGCCGTGGGCAGGAGCTGCTGAACGTCCACACCGCCGCTGAAACAAAGGTCCCTCCCGTATTCCGCCTTGATCTCATGAGGCACCATGCCTTTGGCGCTGGTCTGGACGGGATTCATGATGTCCACGCCCACGTCGATGAATTTAGGGTACAGTTCCCGTGCAGCCCCGCAGGAATGGAATTCCACCTTGAGGCCGTGGGAATGCGCCAGGTCCGAAAAGCGCCTGTAATGCCGGGCATAGAATTTATCGAAAATATCCGGACCCATGAGCAGACCGTCCTGCATGCCCCAGTCGTCCGCTATATGAATGGCAACCACATTCTTCCCTATGTACGGTTTTACCGCAGCCAGAAGCCGCTTGAAGTATTCGAAGCCGATGTCCGCGATTTTTGTAGTCATCGCGTCGGCAGCCTTCGGGTCCAGGGCGAAATCCAGTAAACACTGCTGCATGCCCCGCACTTCCCAGGAGAACCAGCCGATGGCCCAGTATCCGACGTGAAAAGGATAGTCCGGATATTTCTCCAGAGCCGGGATAAAGCTCGTGTAATCGTACCAGTCCGGATCGGGCCAGGCATGATTCTCGATGTCCGCGATGCTAAGGTCCCCTTCCAGGGCGTACTTGTAGGTTTCGGTATAGGCGCCTTTCCCGCCGCGGTGAAACATCAGTTTCTGACGGGAACCCCATATATTGCTGACGGAACCGTCCTCCCACTTTCTCATTTCCGGACCGGCGTATTGCGGTGACCAGGATTTAGGCTCAATGTTGCCCTCGCTGCCGGCCTGCTGGCGGAGGTCTATGATGAACTGTTTGTGCAGAATGGAATCAATATCCGCGCCGAGATATTTCTCCAGGGATTCGGTGAATTCCCTGGTAGCTGCGTAAAATCTCGGCAGCCTGTCAAAAGATCCGCGGTTAAGGGCTGCTTTCCATCGTTCAAGGTGGGTCATGGCTGTAAAACGCTCCTTTTATGTACAGAAATGTACGGACATTATAGGATCAGGAGCATTATGGCTGTCAAGCTTATTTTATACTGCGGCGGAGGATTCGGCGAAATGATGCGGAAACCGCGCAGGCCCGGCCTTCCTCGTGTACGCCCGGACGCCCGTTGTCAGCCCCGCGGCGCCGATGTGTCCGCAACCCTTTACCTGTACGGTTAGGTGCAAAATTTTCTCTGAAATTAGGTACTCAGTAATCCTGCATAAAAATGCAGCCGCGGCTTTACCTAGACATCTTGTCTTTAAAATTCCAGCGTGGCGAAATAATCCTCCGTGGTTTCCGCGCGCCTTATAAGCTGCACTGCACCGTCCGCTCCAAGAAGAAGTTCCGCCGAACGCAGCTTGCCGTTGTAGTTGAAGCCCATCGCCCAGCCGTGGGCGCCGGTGTCGTGAATGACGACGATGTCGCCCTCCTCAACCTGCGGCAGGGGCCTGTTAATGGCGAACTTGTCGTTGTTCTCGCACAGGGAACCGGTCACGTCGCAGTAAAAGGTGTGCGGTTCATTTTCTTTGCCTAGTACGGTGATGTGATGATAGGCCCCGTATATCGCGGGGCGCATGAGATTTGCCATACAGGCGTCCAGCCCGACATATTTCCTGTAGGTCTGCTTTATATGGAGGACTTTCGCCACCAGGTACCCGTAGGGGCCCGTCACCATGCGGCCGCATTCCATGAAAATCCGCACCGGATCCAGATCGTAGGGTTTGATAATCCGTTCGTAGCTGTCCTTTATGCCTTTCGATACGTAGTCCAGGTCAACGGGCTTGTGGTCCGGGCGGTAAGGAATACCGATGCCTCCGCCCAGGTTGACGAACTCGATCTTTATGCCGAGCTTTTTGTTCAGTTCCACCGCAAACTGAAAAAGCAGGTTGGCGGTTTCCACGAAGTAATCGGGATTCAATTCGTTCGAGGCCACCATGGTATGGAGACCGAACCGCGTAACGCCCTTTTCCTTCGCGAGCTTGTAGCCCTCGAAAAGCTGTTCCCTGGTTAATCCGTACTTTGCCTCCTCCGGGCTGCCGATTATATCGTTGCCGCTTTTGAGTTTACCCGGGTTGTAGCGGAAACATATGAGATCCGGAAGGGTTACCTGGCTTTCCAGAAATGCGAGATGGCTCAGGTCGTCCAGGTTGATCACCGCCTCAAGCTCCTTCGCTTTGACGAATTCCGCCGCAGGTGTATCGTTGGAGGTGAACATGATGTCCTCGCCGGTTATTCCCGCCCTTTCCGAGAGCATCAGCTCCGGCAGGGAGGAACAGTCCGTGCCCATACCTTCTTCCTTGAGCAGCTTCATTATCGCGGGGTTCGGCAGCGCTTTTACGGCAAAGTAATTCTTAAACCCGCCGGGTACCCAGGAAAAGGCCTTGTAAAACTTCCTGGCGTTCCCGCGTATTGCCTGTTCGTCGTAAATATGAAAAGGCGTGGCATGTGTTTTCATGATACGCTCTATCTGTTCCCGTGAAAATGGTAAAGGTTTTAAGTTCATGTAAATTCCTCGGTACGTCTTTGAGCATACCATAGTTGCGGCACTGATAAATGTCAATATTCTGCAGGATGGTTGAATTGTCAATGTAAAATATGGCTGCAAAGCACGTCTCTTTAGAATTGCTGTACAGGAGGTGATTGCCAGGTATCCCCAAATCTGCCATGATATCCGTGGAGGCCGGGCATGAGCGATGAAGAAAGGGATCAGTTTTTCAAGGATCTTGCACAGGAAGCCGGAGAGCCGGTCGAGGTTTATGCTCTGGGCGAAATACGCGAAGGGCTCGAAAATTTGAGGGAACCCCTCGTGGGTCTGTTCTATACAACGGAACACTGGTTTTTTTTCCAGACCTTTCCGAGAAAAAACTGGTTTACCAGCGTCATGGGTTCCTTCCGTAAAAAAAAGGAAGAAAAACCCCTGCAGGTAAAAATCCCTCTTTCCGCAGTCCGGTCCGCGCAGGTTGTGAAACCGAAGAGTTTCTGGCAAAAAATATTCACCTCTCCCATCCCTGTAATAACTGTCGAGTACTCGGAAGGGACCTCTGTCTCCAGTCTGAAATTCAGCATCCTTGCCAAAGAGAAAGAATTAGTGGACTGGATAAATACTGCAATAACCGGATAAAAATGATCCGTTTCGAAA
>SPDA01000109.1 GCA_004525155.1 Spirochaetales bacterium | reverse complement strand
CAAGGAAGGGCGCTAAAGTTCAAGGGTCAGGCCAGCCGCCGCTCCGGGTCTGCAAAGATACCTCTTCCCCTTTTACGCTAGTTCAAAGGCTGAATACCTACTGGCGGCTGTAAACGCGGTACGATCAGGGAAATGTCAATAATTTATTCCGATGGTTTTCAAGGATCGGCTTAACCGTTGGGGAACGGGCGTTCCCCAACAGTTTTTGCCTGTTTTATTGCGTGGTCATCCACTCTTTCTGGAGATCTTCCAGTGTTTTCTGAAGCCGGTTGATGTAATCACCGTAGCCCGCAAAATCGCCGGCACGGAGCTGGTTCTGGGCCGCATTGAAATTTTCCACCGCCTTATCTATCAGCTCCTGCACATTGAGGGCCTGTAAAAGCTTGGGAGATTCCGCAGACGCTGCCGATGCCTCCGGTTCATGTACGCCGCCGAATACGGCATTCAAAGCTTCCCGCAGGTCCAGTCCTACGCCGATTCTGTTCTGGTAGGCCGCGATAACCCGTTTGAGTTCCGGGATTTTACTCTGTTCCGCCTGCAGGTAGATGGGTTCGACATACAGCAGGGAATTTCTGACAGGATAAACGAGCAGGTTCCCCCTTATGACGGTTGAGCCTTTCTGCCCCCACAGGGTAAAAAGCTGGGAAATTTCGGTATTCTGATCAATTCTCGATTCAATCTGCATGGGGCCGAAGATCAGTTTTTCCTTGGGAAATTGATATTCTATAATTTTCCCGTAATTTTCGGGATCGCACATGGCGGCGACCCAGGAAACCATATTATTTTTATTCGAGGGAGTGAACGGAAGCATCAGCACATACTGATCGTTGACAGTCTGGTCGGCAAACCTGATGATGGCATAGTAGGGATTCATCGCTGTCGGGCCCTGGTCATAGATTTCCTGCGGTATCGACCACTCATCCTCTTTATTGTAGAAAACCACCGGATCGGTCATGTGATAGACGGCATAGATTTCTGACTGCGCCTGGAACAGGTCCAGCGGGTACCGCACATGCAGCCTCAAGTCTTCCGGCATTTCCGCAAAGTCCTTGAACATACCGGGAAATATTTTTTTGTAGGTGCTGATGAGGGGGTCCTTTTTATCGACTACATAAAAATTGACATCGCCGTTGTAGGCATCGACGGTGATTTTAACCGAGTTTCTTATGTAATTGTAACCGTCCTTGGAGAGGTTGGAATAGGGATATTTATCGGTGGTCGTGTAGGCATCGAGCATCCAGAACAGTTTACCTTCAGAAAGAACGATATAGGGATCGGAATCGAAGCGTAAAAAACGCGCGAGCATACGGACCCGCTGGTCGATGCTCCGGTAGATCATGATCTTGCTTGTCGGTTTAAGATAATTGGTAAAAAGGATGTTGGTGCTTTTAAAATGCAGGGCCAAAAGCAGTTTTCTCCATCCGCTCTTGATATCCAGCCCGCCGGTCCCTTCGTAGTGGGTTGTCACATTTTCATTACCCTTGGGATAGTCAAACTCCGGAATGTTCGTGTTGCCGAAAACATAGGAAAAAGTCTTCTGGCCGTAGTAGATTTCCGGCCTGTCGATTTTTACGGGAACGGAGAGTTTCGGAGGTATGTCCTTTATGATGAGTTCAGGCAATCCCTCCTGACCGATTTGAGTGACGGGCGCCATGACAATACCATAGCCGTGCGTATACTGGAGTTTCTCGTTTATCCAGGTCCGCGCCGTCGGCGGCAGGTTGTTGGTGTTGATTTCCCTGGCAGCCACCATGACCTGTTTGTATTCATTGCCGAAATGGTACCTGTCGACATTCACGCTGTTAAAATCGTAATAAAGCCTGAACCCCTGCAGCTGGGCGAAGGTCGCCATAAGGGGACGCTGATCCCAGAGCCTTATATTTTCCGTAATACCGGTACCGGCCCCGAAGTCTTCCGCGGTCAGGGAGTCTTCGACCGGGAACAGCTGTTTGTCCACGCCGGATATACCGTATCCCTCCCTGGTAAAGAGAATATTGTTTTTTATATAGGGTGATTCCTTCTGAAGTTCATTGGGTTTAACGGAAAACTGCTGCACCAATACCGGAACAATGCCGGTCAGTATTATCGCGGAGCCTACAAGAATGCCGGCGCCGATGATAAATATTTTAAGCGAGCTTTTAACCATCGATATGAAGACGAAAACCGCGGTCAGCAGGGATATAGCCATCATGACAATATAGAGGGGCCTTACAACTTCCGCGGCGGTAAAATCAGGTCCGAAAATCAATCCGCTGGTGGAAAAAAGAAGCTGATATCTCGCAAGCCAAAAGTTCCATCCAATAACGACAGTTACCAGAAGAAGCAGGAAGAGAACATGTCTCCGCGCCTTGTCGCTGGAGACAAGCTTTTTCTTTTCCCATTTTATCTGCCCCGACGACAGGTAGAGCAGGCTTACGGGCACTATGGTCAGTATCAAGGTCAGCAAACCCCAGTTTTTAAGGAAAAGATAGAGAGGCAGGATAAAAACATAATAGGAGATGTCCCGGCTGTAAATCGGGTCCTTGAGATCGAAGCCGGTGGCGTTAAAGAATTTCAACACCGTTTCCCATTGCTTGCTTCCATTGTTCGCCATGAAAATACTCAACAGGAAAACGACTGCTATCGAAATGATGCCAATGGTTTTTCTGTTTAATTCGATCGGCTCACCGGACAGCTGAATCCGCGTTCCCTTTATCTCCGCCCTTCTGAAGGCAGCGCGGATGTTTATTCCTGAAAACAAAAAGAAGATAATGAAAAAACCGGCCCAGAGGCCTACCTTGCTTCCTATAATCGTTGAATATACCTGGCCGAACCCGAGTTTACTGAACCACGCCGCATTAAGCCAAATGTTTACCGACGTAAAGATGGCAGCAGCCGCGACCGCTATTGCCGCTAAAATGATGATTAATTTTTTACCTTTTTTCATTTATAACACCCTTTTTATACTAGTGAAGGGGAGTATAGTTGATAATGAAAAAAAAAGATACAGCTTCTGCGGCTTCTCATCCCTGGCGCAAGGACCTGCGGAGGCCGGAAAGCATTTGTGCCGGTGCGCACAGACGGTGAAGCGTAATCTGTAATTATTGACACGTGAGTCCGGAAGAAGTTCTTTTTGTGACATTCAACTGATTTTATCAAGTATTTATTTTTACATTTCAGCAAGCAATTTACGCCATGTCACGCCATCCGGGCGGTTAATTTATTTCCTGTTGTTCCGAATAAAGTTACAGGGTATAGTATTCCCGGCTGTCATATTATTTCCCGGAGGAGCCTATGTTAAAAAAATCCATTCTCGTAATTTTCCTATTGATTTTTTTCAGCAGCCTGGTTTTTGCCGAAACCGCGCCGAAATTAAACGATTTGGAACAATCGTGGATAAATGATTTTGCTGTAAACGCGGAATTGCAGAACTATGATTCAAACGGGTTGAATACCCTTGGTTTCAAGGCCTATGAGGAGGGGAATATTTTAAAAGCGGCGAAGCTGTGGTGGTGCGCCCTTCAAAAGAACGATAAAAATTCCTGGGCCAATTACAATTTCGCCTGTGCCCTTTCTCTTATTGCCGAAGGTTTCGGCCGGGACCCGTCTAAAATTATATACATACTTGAATACGGCGATCCGGAAACCGATGCATTGGTCGAGTACACGGAAAAAATATTTGATCATTTGAAACAGGCCGTTGTCCTGGACAAGCAGATTCTCCAGAGGATGCAGGAGGATTCCGATCTTGATTTAATCCGCAATATGGATGCGTATAAGTTTATGCTTTTGTATCCGGACAACCCGCCGGAAAAACTGCTGCGGATTATCGGCCGCTGGTATGCCGGCAATATGGGGGTTTTTCCCGGCGGTTCGGTTACCTTCGAAGACGGAAGCATAACGATAATATCACCGGATTTTACTGATTCGGGAGATTTTTTTGAAACTATGAAACGCGGATATTTCACGATGGATGGCAATATGCTGAACATCACCATAGAAGATCCGGAAAAAGAACAGTTCAAGGGAGAGCTTAAAATCCGTTATGATGCCTACGGCTTCATTTTATCGTATTATCTCATAGTCGGCGGAACGACCTATTCCAGCGAGCCGGATTACAGCGCCTGATCAGCATTCATTAGTTTCGTCCTATCATTATTGAAATCGTTGAGGACTTTCGAAAATCTCTTGCTATGTCGTCTAAAAATACCACAAGAGGCTTACCTATCCATGAAAAGTATAAAGGAAGTATTAGGAGATATTCGGGCAAGTATTTTCCTTTGATTTTGATTACCGCTTTATTTTCGACGAAATACCCACAACTGATCAGTATGCTATTATGAATATATTCAGAGTCATGAATCTGGAAACCTTCAGTCATGATTTCGGAAAAGATAGTCGCGGACGTCCACAGGAAACAAGACTGGGAATTTAAAAAAGTTATACCGCCTCCCTCGTTATGATAGTAGACCGCAGTGGATGTACTTTCTGGCACTGTTGCCGTAATGCACACGCGATCTCTAGGTCGCTGTGGCCCACCAAATTGTTACAGTTTGTAGACATCTCATGGAACGGATAAAATCAGTCATTCAAAGTTCGAATATTCTAGAAATATTCATGGCATTGATAGCTACAAAATTTAGAAGTCGGGTAACAGTCTTCTCCTCGGCAATCCGGCAAGCCTTTTTTTCACTATCCTCCGCTCTTCAAAGCCCGGGAAATGGCGAAAACTTTGAATAAACTGGCCTATATCATTGAACAAACAGCGGAAACTGCAGGCCTTTCGTTGGAAGTGCGCAGAAATTGCCTGAGACTTTTAACCGCTGCAACAAAAATCTGTTAGAAGCCATTCATTCCTGGAATACAATACTACGGCATGAACTTGCTACCCTGCCGTTCCCGGCAACGAGTTGCCATTGAATATTTTTGATAGATAAAAAGAAAATCATGTTTTCCAGGGAACACCGCCCAATTGCTCTGAAAGTTTCAATGAAGCCTCCAACATGGGTTTTTTTAATTCTTCCAACTTTTCTAAGGTAAATCGGAAGTCGGGTCCGGCAATACTTATGCCTCTAGTAACCCGTCCGCCGTTTTCAAATATGGGTACGGCAATGCAGCGCCTATTGTCCGAAAACTCACGATCGTCAAAAGCATATCCTTGGGATCGAATACGTTGCAGTTCTTGTCTGAACTCATTGGGGTCTGTGATAGTCTTACTGGCCATTTTAGGCAAGCCCTGGGCAATGGTTTTCTCGATAATTCGAAAGTCTTGGAAAGCCAAGATTGCCTTGCCTATGGAACTACAGTGAAGTGGAGATCGGTCACCTATCTCAAAATCAGCCGTAACGAGTTGGGTTCCTTTGACTCGTTGAACGAGTATGGTTGCGTTGTCACCATCCCACACCGCCAAATGTAACGTTTCCTGGGTCGCCTCTGATATTTGCGTGAGCGTTTGACGAATTAATAGAGACACTTCATTGTCAGCTAAAAGATTGCGACTTAATGTCACAACTTTGTAACTAAGCCTGTACCGCTTGGATATGTCATCCCGGATGATATATCCGGCGTCAACCAAGGTTGTCAACATGCGATAGGCCGTACTTTTATCTAAATCCACCTTATCCACTATATACGTTATAGAGATAGGTTGGGCCGAAGCAGCAATAGCTTCTAGTACCATTAAAGCTTTAATTGCCGTAGAACTTGTATTAATTTTTACATTTGACACATTACTATCCTTCATCGAAAGATTTTACACTTCAATTTACGAGAATAATACAAATAACGAAACATAATTGCAATATATGATATAAGGCTTATAATATACGGTTTTTTTGATTTGGTGAAGCCGTTATTCCCTCATCACCGTCAACTTATGATTCAAAAACCGCGCTGCCAACACCGTATCCTTATTCCGACGACCCGGCACTATTTCAAGAAATACTTGGGCGAAGTCTGCCCTTTTCATACGAATGATACTTTTTATAATCGATACTGGTGTAACAAGGAAAACCTTTATTAGTAAACATGAAAGGTAGAGCAGCTATTCTACTATCATTTCCGCTGTTCCGCACTCTTTTCTCCCGAATTTAAAAAAATAGTGGACCTCGTGTATGCTAAATAATTCAAATAGCGGTAATATATTTCAATATATGAACATTTATTATTGACATGATATTTTATTTCAGTTATTATAAAAAGGTACCAAACAAGGAGGTGGTATACAATGAATTTGTAAACTACGGAAAAGAGTTGTAAGAGAGGTTTATTGTTTTCACAAATGACAAGGAGATACAGTATGAAAAAGATTGTGATCGTGTTAATCGTACTTAGTGTATTTGCCGCTCTCGTTTTTGCAGGCGGAACGCAGGAGAAAGCAGCCAACGAAGCAAGAGAACTGGAAATCTTCCACTGGTGGGTTGGTCCCGGTGAACGGGAAGCAGCCGACGAATGGTTCAAGGCGCTGCATGCAAAATATCCGGATATTAAAGTGATTGAGAACCCGGTCGCCGGCGGCGGCGGCGT
>SPDA01000193.1 GCA_004525155.1 Spirochaetales bacterium | reverse complement strand
TGGAGCACAATGTTCACGCTATCGACATAGCCAAGGCCCTGCGGGACATAGCGGAACTTGCGGAGAATAATTCTGAAGCTTTCGCAGAGATACCCGTAACCACGCCCGTTACGAGTCTGGACGAAATAACAGCCGCCAGGGATATGGATATTGTGAACCTGGGATAATTGCCTGATTTAGTGAAAACAATCTGATATACTTACACCGGCGGCAGGTTATGAAAAATCTTTTTTTACCTTTAGGCTTATTGATCTCGATAATACAGCCCGCCGTTTCCCAAGCTGCTCCCGAAAGCGACACCTTTGCCGGGGAAACGGAAGTCATCCCCGAAATGAGCGGCATAACAAACATCGACATCACCTTTTTGCCCATGAACCAGCCCTACACCATGACCCCGGAACAAGCGGCGGAAGTCATCAAACCGAAGGTTCTGTATCCCTACCACTTCGGCGATACCGACACATCGAAACTGGTCGACCTTTTAAAAGGGCAGCCGGGCATCGAGTTTAGGATTCGGAAGCTGCAGTAAGCAGGTTTTCATTTATGTTTTCGTTCATATTCTTCATAGAACTTCACCATGGATACTTCTTTGAAGCTGAGCTTGCTGACCGGTACGGCTTGCCATACCACGCTGCCCCAAATTATCCGGTAATCCCTTTCAGACACAACATGTTCCGTCGTTGGTACGTCAAAAAACATAAACACATACTCCCCGATAACACAGAAATACCCTTCGGTAACAGGTCCCCGAATATTCTCCGATGAGATCTGAATAAGCGCCTTTCCTCCCGAAAGAAGCAAATATTCCGACAACCCGTGGAAATTTAAATAATTCGCTCCCCCGGTATCGAAGCTCCTCACTGAGTCAAGGTCCGGATCCACCATCATCTGTACCCCCCAGTAATTCCAGTATGCCTGATCACCCCACCCCCGATTTTCGTTCGCGACGCTCGCAAGAATTCCCGCTACTTTGGCGGAGTACTCTCCACCCATGAGAGCATAAGAACAGGCCATATTGTATTTAGCAAATGTATTGCCCGAGTCAGCTGAAATCGCCTGTTGAAACCTGGATACAGCCTCTTTATACCGATTCTGTTCATACAAGACATAACCCTGCCCATTGTATTCCATGGAAACCGCCTTTATACTTTTAAGCATTTCCGGTATATGCGGCTCGATGGAGTATTTCACTGAGTACGCCTCAATCCCGTCTGCCAGGGGGCGGCCGTCTGCAAGGACAATTCCCAAACAAAGTAATGATAGAAAAAATATACAGAATACCTTTTTCATATACTTCTCCAATTAATGTATAATAATTCCAGACCGCCTATCATGTATGATAAGCTTGATGAAAGTTTTCATTTATGTTTTTGTTCATATTCTTTATAGAACCCCACCTCGGAAACTTCTTTGAAGCTGAGCTTGCTGATCGGTACGACTTGCCTCACCAATTGGGGATATATCATACGGTAACTATAATGAGAACCAAAAATTTCCCACGCCGGTATATCGAAAAACATAAACACATACTCCCCAATAACACAGTAATACCCTTCGGTAACAGGTCCCTTAGAACCTTCCGATGAGGTCTGGATAAGCGCCTTTCCTCCCGAAAAAAGCAAACATTCCCTCCCGTAGGAATCCCAATAATTCGCTCCCCCGGTATCGAAGTTCCTCAGTGCGTCAAGGTCCGGATCCACCATCAACTGTACCACCCAGTAGCCCCCAACCCTCTCAAGTATTCCCGCAACTTTGGCGGAGTTCTCTTTACCCATGAGAGCATAACAGCAGGCCATATTGTACATGGCAAATGAATTATCCGAGTCTGCGGAAATCGCCTGTTGGAACTTGGAAATTGCCTCTTCATACCGCCTTTGTTCATACAAGGCATAGCCCTGCCTGTTGTATTCCATGGAGGCATCATTTATTTGTTCAAGCATTTCCGGTATATGCGGCTCGATGGAGTAGTTTGCAGCATACTCCTCAATCCCGTCTGCCAGGGGGCGGCCGTCTGCAAAGATGGTCCCGGTTAACAGGACCGAGAAAAAGAAAACAAAGAATAACTTTTTCATCGCATTCTCCTCTTTCAAAGATTCGCCTGGTTAGATCGAGGTTCAGTAGTCTTCATAAAAATATATTCTGGATGGTTCCCTGAAGCTGAACTTGCTCAACGGTATGGCTTCCGTCCAAAAGCTTCCGTGTATTTTCAGCCCAAAAACATCTTCCCACTCGGGAATATCAAAAAACGTAAAAACGTACGTATCGATGACGCAGTAATATCCTTTTGTCACCGGCCCTTTACGGTCTCCCCATAAAGGCTTCACCAGCGCTTTTCCGTCCGGAAGAAGCACCATATCCACCTCCATTGCATAACCGAAAATGTGATTCACTCCTCCGGTATCAAAGCCCCTTACCGGGTCGAGATCCGGATCCGCCATGAGCTTTACCCCCCAGAATTGCATCCATGACGACCGCACGGCTCTCACGAGGCTTTGCGCCGCCTGGGCAGGGTAGCCTTCATCCATGAGTGAGTAACAGCAGGCCATATTATACCAGGCGAAGCAGTTGTTTTCGTCAGCGCTGACTGCCTCGCCGAATTTAAGTATCGCTTCCTTATACTGCCGCTGCTCATACAAGGCATAACCCTGCCTGTTTAATTCCATGGAGGCCGCATTTATACTTTTAAGCATTTCCGGTATATACGGCTCGATGGGATATTCCGTGCTGTAAGCCTCGATTCCTTCGGCCAGAGGGCGGCTGTCCGCGGAAAGCGCACCGGTTAAAAGGGCTGAGTAAAAGAGAATAATGTAAATTTTTTTCATTGTTTCCTCCTGTCTGGAGAAATAATGGACGACTAAAAACCAAAGTTATTAGGTACTTCCTAATAGTAGGATACCATGTTCAGCAAGTCAAGGACGCAGACAGAAACAAAAGAGCTCCAGCCTAAATAAGGAAAAATCACCGTCCAACCTTATTTACCATCTTGTTAAAAATAATTTCTGATAGTACACTTTTTCCAACACCTCGCTTTCCACCTATCATAGTTTCGTAATAAAAATTGATGAAGATGGAGGATCTATGCATAAATACTTATTTCTCTTAGTTCTCGGCTTTTTACTTGTAATGCCCCTTGCCGCGGATAAGCACCCTAAAACCTCGGAACTTGAACAATTTATTGCGGACAACCCCATAGAACCACGCATCCCCGAACTGATGATGAACATCTCGCAAAAATCACAATCGCTCAACACCGATGGCTACAGCCTGTACCTGGGTAAACAGTACAAAGAGGCAATCGCCAAATTCTCCGAAGCAGTGCAGGTCGACGTGAACAATTCTTTTGCTTGGTACAATCTTGCCTGCTGTTATTCGCTGATAAACAATCCCGAATGTGTGCACTGCCTTAAAGAAGCGGTAACGCGGGACTGGTTCTGGGGTCTTCAGCTAATGGTAGATCCTGATTTTGACAACCACCGATATATCGATCTCAAGGGTGTTCTCTATCAATCTGAAGCTCCTAGATTCGGTCATACCATGCGTAACGATGGAACTGTTACTGTCTTCAATTATTGGACACAGAATATCGGTGTTGGATATTACAGCATCTTATACGGCACTATATTCGAGTATTTCCCGCATCTAAACGGATATGATGGAGGAGGACCAGACGGAAACAGGCGGGAGAAAGAGTCGGTAAACCAGGTGCTGGTACCTGACATTCCATTAAAATGATTATCGATGACCATGGCCGCCCGGCGGATAGAAACTCCTTTACTGCGTTTCCTGCATCTGTTCCGGCATCCGTTCCAGGCGGTACCTGGCTCCTTCCTGACGCAGGGCATAACCGATGCGTTTAAGCCAGTGCAGTTCGCCGAACCTGCGGAGACCGGCGATATATTTTTCGGATATCATCCTGCCGAATGCTTTTCGGCTGATTTTCCTCGAAACCCTGCGCAGGTGCTTCATGTAGTCCCGGTTCTTGAGCTTCCAGATGAAGAACCCGACCCTCGAAGCCATCCAGTGTACAAGGGTCCTGCTGTAAAAGGACCGGTAAGCGCGGATGGAAAATTTCTGCAGCTTAAGGGGCGTGAAATTTTTAGGGATGATGACGGAATGACTGCCGTCGTAGTATTCCCAGTCCTCCACGAACAGGCGGTTCTGCTCCTTCATGGCCGTGTAGAGCCTGGTGCCGGGAATTGGGTACAGCACGGAAAACTGGGCGCTGTCGCTTTTCGATTCTCTCGCAAACCGTACGGTCTTTTTTATCGACTCTTTCGTATCGCTGTCCGCACCCAGGATGAGCATGGTGTGCACCTGTAGTCCTGCATCATGAATGTTCGCGATGGCGGACCGAATCTCCTCCACGGTCTGGCTCTTGTTGTAATCTTTGAGCGCCCCGGGATTGATGGATTCGATACCGATATACAAGCGCCGGCACTGGGAACGCTTTAACAGGGCGAGCAGTTCCTTGTCCTTGGCCGCATGCACGCTGAACTGGCTTGACCAGTGAAAGTCGAGGTCCGCGCGGATGAGTTTTTCGAGGAATATTTTTGTCTTCGCGGGATTGGCGGCAAAGTTATCGTCATAAAAAAAGGAGAACCTGTAGCCTTCGCCGTACCGCATCAGTACCTCTTCCATGACCAGGTCCGCACTGCGGATCCGGTACTTCCTGCCGAACATGCCGGTAACGGAACAGAACACGCAGTCGTGAGGGCAGCCGCGGGAAGCCATGATTGGCGCGATGTCCCGTAAGCGGTTTTTGGTATTGCGTTTGACATCCTGCAGCAATGAAAGATTTACAGGGGGCAATGTATCCATATCGGTTTTCTCGCCCTGTACAATGCCCTGTACATCGGTCTCGAACACACTGCGCACGACATTCTCAGCCTCTCCTACGACGACGCAGTCCGCATGCAGCAGGGCCTCTTCAGGCAGGGCCGAAGGATGACTGCCACCCATGACAACCCGCTTGCCGGGGAACTGCCGCCGTACGGCGTCCGCGATGGAATAGGCCCGCTTGGAGGAATGGGTGATGGAGGATATGCCGACAACATCCGCATCCGCGATGGCCGGATGCAGGGTATCGGTCTTTTCGTTGTACATGCGGGTGTAGCCTTCCTTGAAAACCTTAACCGCATGTCCCGCTTTTTCGAGGATGGTGCCCAGGTAAAGGGGCCCTAAGAGAGGCATTTTCTCAATAAAAAAATAAAGATTGAAGGACGGGCTAGGTTCGATAAGTACAACTTTCATGTAAGCTCCTTGCCATAGGTAACTTTACAGTATGATAATATAATAGCTATACCAGGAATAG
>SPDA01000397.1 GCA_004525155.1 Spirochaetales bacterium | reverse complement strand
GGCCTATGGCTTCTTTTTCAGCCTGGCACTTTGTCTCACGGACCCTGTAGTCGACTTCTATAATTTCCTGCCCAGTGTACGCGCCGCCGTAGGTTCTCTTGATGAGGCCTTTTTCCTCCAGTTTCTCGAGGTCCCGCCGGATAGTCATTTCAGAAACCGACAACTCGGCGGAAAGCTCGGCTACGCTGCGGTAACCCTTCCTGGCAAGCAGCGCAACAATTTTCTCATGTCTGTCTACCATCCCGCTCCTCCTCTGCCGCTTTCTCGACGTCCGCGGACTCTATTCTCCCGCCGGGGCCTGAACCGCTGATTAAAGCAATGTCGATGCCGAGGGTTTCCGCGAGTTTTTTCGCCCGGGGAGAAATGAGCACGCGGTCAGTTCCTGAAACCCTTTCAGCCGGCACCCCGCCCCCGGAAAACGAATCCGGTTTTACCGGCCCGGGCCGCCCGGCGGGTTCATCTTCGGAATGCACCAGGCTGAACGACTCGCCTTTTACGCCGATTATCATCACCGGTTTGTTGACGGGAACAACGGAGTTCTCGCCGTACGCTATCTTAAGCACCGTTCCCTCACAGGTGGACTCAAACTCGAAAACGCTCTTATCCGATTCCACCTCGAACAGTATATCTCCCTTTTTCACGGAATCGCCTTCCTTGACTCTCCATGCCAGTATGGTGCCTTCCTCCATGGTGGCGCTTAAGGCCGGCATTCTGATTTCACAAGCCACAATAAACTCCTTATGTAAAAAAACTGGTCACCGCATCCACTATTTTTCCGATAGAAGGAAGCACCGCTGCCTCCAGGACCGGTGAAAAAGGGATGGGAGAATCGAGCGCGCCGATTCGTACGACCGGGGCCTCGAGCAGGTCAAATCCCTGTTCCATAACGCGGGCGATTACCTCGGCCCCCACACCGAAGCTGCGGTGTCCCTCCTCAACCACAACCATGCGCCCGGTTTTTTCTAGGGATAGAAGCACCGTTTCCATATCCAGGGGACTTACCGTTCTCAAATCTATGACCTCGCAGTCTATGCCCTTCTTCGAAAGTTCGACCGCTGCGGAAAGGCATATCAGAAGTTCCCTGGAATAACTGACGATGGTCACTTGTGAACCTGGCCGTACAATTTCGGCTTTTCCAAGGGGAAGGGTAAAATCCTCATCATCGGGAATGGTATCTTTGTCCCCGTAGAGCATTTTATGTTCAATAAAAAGTACGGGATCATTTGACCGGATAGCTGACTTGAGCAGACCCTTGGCCGATGATGCCGTTGCCGGCATAACGGTTATCAGGCCCGGAACATGCGCGAACCAGGCTTCGAGGCTCTGTGAATGCTGGGCCGCGTAACTCTTTCCTCCGCCGCCCTGGGTCCGGATGACGAGCGGCACCTCGACCTTTCCGCCGAGCATGTACCTCACCTTTGCAACCTGGTTTACTATCTGATCCATGCAGCAGGTTGTAAAATCTATGAACATAATCTCGGCTATGGGCCGCAATCCGGTCAGGGCGGCCCCGAGTCCGGCGCCGATTATCGCCGCCTCGCTGATGGGCGTATCGATGACACGCTCCGGTCCGAATTCATCGAATACTCCTTTTGTCGCGGCCATGGCGCCGCCGAAGCTGCCCACATCCTCGCCTAAAAGAATAACCGTCTTATCCCTGCGCATTTCTTCTTTTATAGCCTGCGCTACGGCTTCCCTGTACGTTACTTCCGCCATATCATTTTCTCCGCGCTTCAAAGATATTGTCCAGTACGGTTGCAGGATCCGGATAAGCAGATTCTGCGGCAAAGGTCATAGCCGCATCAAGCTCCTGCCGGACAGCCTCTTCAATCGCCCTGCTTTGGGGCTCCGCAAGCACCTTTTCATCGAATAGTTTTTTCTTGAACCTTTCGATGGGACACTTCTCCCGCCATGAGGCTTCCTCCTCCTTAGTCCGGTAGGACCGGTTGTCCGAGGCTCCGTGGCCGTACCAGCGGTAGGTAAGCGCTTCGATAAGCGCAGGTCCCCCGCCCTGCCGGGCGCTGTCGATTGCTCCGGCAGCCGCCTCCCGCACGGCAAGCACGTCGTTGCCGTCCACCTGTATGCCGGGCATGCAGTACGATGCCGCCCGTTCCGCAATGGAACTGCAGGAAAGCGTGCTGCGTATATCCGTGCTCAGCCCGTACTGGTTGTTTTCGCAGATCCAGACAACCGGCAGCTTGAAAACGCTTGCCATGTTGAGGCTCTCGTGAAAGGTTCCGATATTGTTTGCCGCGTCTCCGAAGAAACAGACGGTAACCGCATCTTTTCCCAAGGTTTTACTCGAAAGGGCGGCGCCGACTGCAATGGGCAGTCCTGCCCCGACTATGCCGTTGGCGCCGAGGATATTGAGCTTCACATCCGCAATATGCATCGAACCGCCCCTGCCCCTGCAGTACCCCGTCTCTTTCCCGAGGATTTCGGCGAGCATCCGGTCCATCGCCGCTCCGCGGGCAAGCAGGTGGCCGTGTCCGCGGTGGGTGGTAAGCAGATAATCCTGCCGTTTCATGACGCTGCATACTCCCGCTGCCACAGCTTCCTGCCCTACGGACAGGTGGGGACTCATGCCCGGTATAGTCCGGGCAAGGTACATCTGATAGAGATTTTCCTCAAAATACCGTATCCGTACCATCTGCGTAAGCAGGGAGATGTAATCAAGTTTTTCCTGCATGTTTCTACCCCGCCAGGTCCGTTCTGTGCTGAATGAGTTTCTTGAGTTCGTCCGCTACCGCGTGATTGACGGCAAGGTGAACGTCCTCAATCTGTACCATTTTATCGGAAGGAACGATGATGCAGATATCCGCTATGTCTTTTATCCTGCCGCCGTCCTTGCCGGAAAGAGCGATGGTTTTGGCGCCTCTGGCCTTGGCCGTCTTGAAAGCCTCAAGAATATTGGCACTGTTTCCAGACCCGCTAATGCCGATAACGACATCCCCCGGGTCGCACCAGTTCTTCAGCTGTTCGGAGAAAACATGCTGATACCCCATGTCATTCCCGATGCCCGTAAGGAAAGAAACCGAATCATTCAGGCACATGGTTTTAAAGCGCTGCTCGGAAACGACCGAATCCTTGGAATCGGAACTGACCGTATGTTTGGCCAGATCATTTATCATGTGCGCTGCCGTATTGGCATGGCCTCCGTTGCCCATGGTGATTATCTTCTTTCCATCCTGCTGGGCCTGTAATACGGCCTCAACCATCAGGGACAGGGGTTTTTTATCCAGTCTTTTAAGCGTCTCGCAAAGCTTTTCCATATAACCGTTAATTCCTGCTTCCACATTTTTCACATCCATTTACTGCTCCTATTGATCATCAAGTGCCT
>SPDA01000553.1 GCA_004525155.1 Spirochaetales bacterium | reverse complement strand
TCCGGCCTCGGTACGCTTTCGCCCATCATGGCGAAGTATGCCCTGGAGCTTAAAGGCTTTCTCGGTAAAACGGTGGGCAATATCTATGCCATCGGCGCGGCCGGAAGTATAATCGGCACTTTTCTTGCCGGTTTTGTGCTTGTGCCCCTTCTGAACCTCAAGCTTATCGTGCTGCTCGTAAGCCTGGTTACCGCTGCCTTGAGCCTCCTGTTCATGAAGCGCAGGTATATAAGCTTTGCTATCATGGCCGGCATTGCACTTCTGTTTTTCCTGCTGGGCCGGCTCGACCCTTCCCTTACAACAAATGAAAAAGACGGCCTGGTGCTGTATCAGGATTATTCCCAGTATTCCTATATCAAGGTGAAAGACCTTTACGGCAATGATGGCGCCTCTCCAAAGGAGCGGGTGCTCATAATGGACGGGCTCATACACAACAGGCATGATCTTTCGAATCCGGACAACCTGCTCTACGAGTACGAACGTATCTTCGCTTCCGCTACGGATTTTTTACTGGACAGCCGGTCCCGGGCAGACCTCTCCGTCCTCACCCTGGGCGGCGGTGCTATGACTTTTCCCATGTACCTGCATACGAGGTATCATCCTGCTGAAAACACTGTTGTGGAAATTGACCCTCAGGTCGTGGAGGTCGCGGAAAAGTACTTCGGCGTTCCTTCTTCGGGAGGGCCCGGCGTTGTCCGCACCGATGCCAGGGCCTACGTCAATTTTATCAAGGGGAAAAAAAATTACGATATCGTGTATATCGATGCCTTCAATTCCTTCTCCGTACCCTATCACCTTACCACCCGGGAGTTTACCGGAAAGATTCAGGAGATCCTGCGGCCCGGCGGCACTCTTGTCGTAAACTGTATAGACGTACTATCGAGCGGCAAGTTTTTAAACGCCTACGTTTCCACCCTGCGTTCACAGTTCAGGTACGTGCGCGTCTACGGCGATTCGTCTTTTTCAACAGACAACAGGTCGACCTTTGTCATTCTTGCGGGCGATACGCGGGATTTTCCCGCTGTGTTGAGAGAGGGCGGCGCGGCCGGCACAGGCCTTGTCGTTGCCAGTGCTCTTGAGGAATCCATTCTGGATGAACTCCATCGCAGAAACGGCCGGGTTGTATTGACCGATTACTTCGCGCCGGTTGAAAATTACATGGCCCCGGTTTTTTTAAGCGCCGTGGATTAAAACGGCCATAGTAACTGCATAAATCCGGACAGTACCGTCAGCAGCATGAGGAGAATGGCGATTCTCCCGATTATCCGGTGGACCTTCCTGATTGTCTGGGCGCTTTTCTTCCAGGCTGTCATGCCTCTGCCCAGCACCGGAGCGGCGATAACAGCGAGCAGTGTTATGACGGACAGATAGGAGTGGGGTACGCGCAGGTGGATGCCGGTCGTGACCGTTACCATGCGGATACCCATCGAAAGCCCCACCACGGCGAGTCCGGCGGAAACGTAACCGAGAGGGCGGTGAATTTTCAGGCGGTTTTTGTTCTTCTTTGCATAACGGGCGATCAGCATGCCTGTCAGCATACCGAGGAAGGAAAGGGAAAGTGATACCGTATGAGGAAGCAGGAATCCCAGGAAACGTGCCCGGGCTGCCCGGGACAAGGCTTTCGTCCTGATGCTTGAGTCCGCCCCTCCGCTTTCCGGGCTCGAAAATACCGCGTATCCCGCTTCCGCATGGACTTCCCCGAAATCGTCGGAATTCGCGTAGGACCAGATCACCGAAACGCCCGGAGGGGCATCCTTGTCAAAGGCGTCCCCGGCTTTTATCGGTCTTGAAAACTCCATGGTAGTTACACCGTCTTTCTCCACCGCGGCTCTTGCTGTCAGATTATCGGTGCCGCCCAGGCTGGTGTCCGCAGGATGGGGACCGTAGGTGCCTGTTGCGAAGCAATCCAGAACCTGCACCGCCCCGCCGCCATCCACCCAGCCGATGGCCATATCGGCCCCGCCCATAACATCCTGCGGGTCGAAACCAACCGCTACCCAGCCGGCGGTTTTAACCTGTGCCGCTGCGGAGATGGCGGTTTCCGTGAAAGACCAGAAAAGACGGACGCGTCCATCGGCGTAGGTCCCTGTCGAGGCATATTCCCCGGGCGATACGATGCCGTCGATTACAGGTTCGGCAAAAACCGCGGCAGCGGCTGTCATAAATGCCAGAAGTATTACTGTACGCCGAACAGCGCGGTCATTCATGAATCCCAGTATACAGAAAAAAGTAAGTTTTGGAAACCTTCAAACAGAAAGATTTATCTATGGACGGAATGTCCCTCTTTCATGTAAGACTGCAGTTCCGCCAGATATTTATTAAGCGCGGCAGTGTCTTTTTCAGCCGCAGCTCCGACACCCCGGAGAGCGGCGGTTATTACCGCATCCATGGTAGTTTCCCAGTGGTCCTGCGCTCCCTTGTTTGGGTTAAAGGAACGGATCGAATGCATGCCTTTGGCGATTTCAAAAAACGCGCTTGCCGCGGCAAAGTAGTCGGCTTTAGTTACGGCAGTCTTGATTTCCCCAAGCTTGGCAGCGTTTGTCCGCATCACGTTTACTACCTGG
>SPDA01000142.1 GCA_004525155.1 Spirochaetales bacterium | reverse complement strand
GCCCGCATCATGGTCGAAATCGGCAAGCGGGCAGGCAGAAAAATCGTGGCCCTGGTGACGGACATGAACCAGCCCCTGGGTAACGCAATCGGCAACGCTTTGGAAGTGAAGGAAGCGATAGAGATTCTGCAGGGGGACCATAAAGGAGATCTGAAGACCCTGGCCTCCGCCCTTGCCGCGGAAATGGTGTTCCTGGCGGGGCTCGCAAAAGACAAGGCAGAGGCTGAGGCGAAAGTGGCGGAGGTGCTTGCAAGCGGCAAGGCTCTCGAACGGCTGGGCATGATGATAAAGGCCCAGGGCGGCGACGCGCGTGTCATACGCGACACATCGATTCTGCCAAGGGCGGCGCGCCTCGTTCCCGTACCCGCGGAATCGGGGGGCGTTATCCGGAGCATCGACGCGGAAGCGATCGGCACGGCTGCCCAGCTCCTCGGCGCGGGAAGGCTCAAGAAGACCGACGTTATCGACCCTGCCGTCGGCATCTGGATGCACAAGCGCCTCGGGGATGCGGTAAAAAAAGACGAACCGCTCTGTACGATCCACGCGAACAGTGAGGAGAACCTCGACGTCATTGCCGGCAGGGTAAGGAAGGCGGTTACCGTGGGTGAAGCAGGGCGGGCAGAAGGATTATACAGCGGCCGGAAGCTTATATACAATGTGATCCGCTAGCGGATCATAATCAATTTATCGGGGTTATTATGGATCTTTCAAAACCTTTATTCGACATCGACTGTTCTGCCGTAGTGCCCCGGATTGAGACCTTTATCCGGGAAAAAATGACGGCCTTAAACCGGGACGGAATCCTTATCGCCCTGTCCGGGGGTCTCGATTCGAGCACAACCGCGGGATTATGCGTGCGTGCCGTGGGCAAGGAACGGGTATTCGGAATCATGCTTCCCGAACGGCAGGGGAACCCGGAGGCCGATCATTACGGTGAAAAGGTCGCCCGCTATTTCGGGATAGTTTCCGTCACGTACGATATTTCGAGACTGCTGCGGAAATTAGGCACCTACAGGTTCATAACTTCTCTCATTCCGGGAAACGCCCTGCGCACGAAAATCGTAAAAAACTACCTAGAGAAGTCCGGGAGAAGCCCGTTCCTCGACAGCGTGAGCGGTACCGGCAGCCACTTCGTTCGAAAAGGCTACGCGGTGATGAACACCAAGCACCGGGTACGTCTCGTGGTCACCTACAAATACGCGGAAGAGCGGAACCTGATGGTGGTCGGCAATGCCCATAAGTCGGAAGACATGGTCGGCCTTTTTACAAAACACGGAGTCGACGACCACGCCGACCTCATGCCGCTCAAGAATCTCTACCGGAGCCACATCCTCCAAATCGCGGACTATGTGGGAGTACCCGAAGAAATCCTCAGCCGTTCGCCGAACCCGGACATCATTCCCGGTGTAACGGACAAGTACAAGGATATACTCGGAATTGATTCGGGCAAGCTCGACCTTATACTCCTCGGGCTGGAGAAGGGGATGGATCCGCAGTCCATAGCCCGGCAGCTCGGCCTCAATCAGACAAAGGTCGAAGAGATGGCGGAACTGATTTCCATAACCGGGCACATGCGCAATAAAAGCATGGCGCCGGAAGGGCTTTTGAATATTTAGTTGTTTATAAGCAATTGTCAGGACCGGCCGCAGCGGGCGCTCCCCTTTACTGCGCTACTCGCCTTCCCCCGCCTTGCGGAACGTGAAACGCACCAGGAAAATCCTGTTTTTCCCGATAGATTCGATATGAAAAGTCCCCTGTTTAATGGTGAAGGTTTCCTCTTTCTGCGGAATGCGGCCGAGGGTGCCCATGAGAAAGCCTCCCAGGGTCTGCGCATAGCGTCCCGGGGGCAGAGACAGGCCGATACGATCGCTTAACTGGTGAAGGGAAATGTCCGCCTCTATAAGGTATTCATTTTCACTTAGTTCCTTTATCTTGCCGCTGCCGTTCTCTTCATGCTGATCGTAGAGATCCCCGAGAATCTCTCCGATAATGTCCTCCCGGGTGACGATTCCCGCCAGGCCTCCGTATTCGTCTATCACGATTGCCATGTCCAGTTTTTCCCGCTTGAACTGGGTAAAGACCTCGTTAACTTTCTTGCTGACCGGCACAAAAATGGGCTTTTTCATGATGTCCTTTAAGCAAACATCCCTGCGGCCTTCCGGCTTAAGCTTCATGATGTCCTTGACCAGAACGATACCGACGATGTTTTCCGGCTCCTCCTCCCACACCGGTATCCTGGAAAATCCCTTTTCGTTGACTGCCTCCAGCGCATCGTCCACGGTAAGTCCCATATCGAGACTGAACACCTCCATCCTGTGCGTCATGATAGCCTGTACCGTTATATCGTCGAAACGGAATACGTTTTTAACCACCTGGGTTTCGTAGTTTTCAAGCACCCCCATGCTCTCGGCGAGGTTAATCATCTGCAGCAGGCCCTCGATGGAAATATGCGTCCGTTTCCCGCCCCGCGCAAGCTTGTTTATGAGTGAGCTGACTCCGCCGATGACATAAACAAAAGGCCTGAAGAGAATGGAAAGAGCGAAAATAAACCGTGCCGTGTGCAGAACCATAAATTCATTGTACATGATGGCAAGCCGCTTCGGTGTAACTTCGCCGAATATCAGGATGACGAGGGTGAGGATACCCGTGGTGATGCCTATGGCTTTGTTCCCGAAGAGCCGTATGGTAAGTTCAGTGGCCATGGCCGAAGCGCTGATGTTCACCAGATTGTTGCCGATAAGAACAGTCGGCAGGAGGATGTCGGGCCTTGAAGTCAGCTTTTTTATAAGTTTTCCCCGTTTGCCGCGTTTTGTTTCGAGTTCATGGATCTGAAAAATGGATAGTGATGTATAGGCTGTTTCCGTGGCTGAAAAAAACGCAGACAGCAGAACCAGTCCGATGAGGATTAGAAATTGATACGGCATACAAAACGTCTAAAATTTGACAGAGAGAGGATAAAATATCGAAGTGGCAAGGGGTCAGTATCATTCATAAGTTACGTGCATTATACAAAATATATGCAATGTTTTCAATATGCCTTGACCGGAGCGCCGATTTTTACATGATACTCCTTTATAAAATACGTTTCGATGCTTTTATAATCGATAAAACTCCGCACATCCTTCAAAACCTTAAGCATGTTGACGGGCATGGGAAAGAGACCGCCGAAGAAACGTACAGGTTTAAGAAGGTCCTCTCCGCACCTGAAGTGCTCCTCCACGATGCCGTCATACCAGGTGCTGCCTTTCACGTAGGCCGATGTGACCACGTTCCGCACATAGTTCCACAGAGGATGGATCCGCAGGGACAGGGGCGTGTGGCCGTCATGCCAGCGGCTTATGAAGGCATCGTAATCGAGGTCCGGCCTTTTCCGGAAAAGAGTCAGGAGGCCGCAGCCCGGGGTGCCCTCCCCCTCGCACCAGGAAATTTCGTAGGCCAGGGGAAGGGTCATGTCCGCCTCATAGGCCCCGAAGAATCCGGGTATGCCGGAAAGGATTTCCGCAGGAGGTTCCTTTTTACCGGAAAACGTAACGAGGCAGACAAGATCTTTCCTGAACGGGATGACGGATAGCCTGGGCGGCGGCTCTTCCGTTACAGCGCATTTAAGGCATTCCGGTTCGTACGCTGAAAACAGATCCGCCGTATTACCAAGCATGCGGCCGGTAAACGCGGCGCGGTTTTCGTTCTCAACGCCCCGGATTAAAATTAGTAAATTTTTCATAGACAAATTCAGCTATAATCTTTATAGTTCGTCAAGAGTAAAAGTGTATGAATCAGGAAAAAATTATAATATTGGGCGGCGCCGGTTTTCTCGGAAAGGCGATGCTCCGCGAGCTCTTTTCTGACAACCCCATGGTAAAAACCCCGCGGGTAACGGTTTTCGACTGTGGCCCCCTGGACAGGGAGTGGGAAGAACGCGTCACGTATGTAAAGGGCGACATCCGGGACTTTACCGCCCTGGCTGATGCCCTCCGTGGAGCGGATACGGTATTTCACCTGGCCTCTGTCGTGGATTGGGGTTCCCTGAACAAGAATGATGTCTACGGCGTTAACGTTACCGGTACGGAAAACGTTATCCGCGCCTGTGCAGAGGGCGGAGTCCGTCTGCTCGTATACACCGGGTCCCTGGACGCCATTTATCCGGGCAAACCTGTCATTGACGGGAACGAATCCCTGCCCTACCCGGAAAAACACCCCAACATGTACTGTAAAAGCAAGGCCCTGGCGGAACAACTGGTCCTGGCAGCCGACAGCCGGCAGCTGCGCACCGTCGCCATACGGCCGGCAGGCATTTACGGGGAGGGGGATCCCTA
This sequence comes from Spirochaetales bacterium, assembly GCA_004525155.1. GTDB lineage: Bacteria > Spirochaetota > Spirochaetia > SPDA01 > SPDA01 > SPDA01. The sequence goes on along the minus strand of SPDA01000142.1, from coordinate 1,647 downwards.
CCACATCGGTTCTCTGGTCACACTCGCGGAAAAGGGTCCCTACGTCCGCATCGGCGACGGAAGCTCGAAATGCATGCATGTATATGTCGGCAATGTGGCTGCGGCCCATCTGCAGGCCGCCGGCTCCTTTTTCGAGGGAAACACGAAGCACTGCGGAAAAGTATACTTTGCCCTGGATTCGCCGGGCAGGAATTTTTTTGAGTTTTTCGATACAATTCTTACTGCCGCGGGATATAAGCTTCCCCCGCCGGACAAGGCACGTATTTCCTGCCGGCTCATGTACATAATCGGGAGCCTGGCGGAGTTTTTTGCCTTTCTCCTGAAGCCCTTCATCAAAAAACAGCCGAAAGTGAGCCGTTTCGCTGTCACCTATACCTGCAACGACTTTACCCTCACCTCCGCCAGGGCTGCGGAAGATTTCGGGTATGCGCCCAGATACAGTGAAAAAGAAGCGTTCAACAGAACAGTTGCCTACTATATACGGTAAAAAGGTTGATAACTCTTCAAAACAGTACTATACTTTAAGCATAGGGTTATCAGTTTTAACACAGGCATCAGTCTTTGTAAAATCCGCCTTGTTTGACAAACAATCCCTGCTACATGTAACCGCCTGTGTTGAACCATGATAAATTTTTTGCGATATGGTAGGGTTATGAAGATTTCAGCGGGCATGAAAGGTATAGTACTGGTTATAGCGATGCTTGCAGCTGTTGCCGGTTTCGCCACCTCCCTCGATTTCAGTATCAATATCACCCCTGAATTCACCATCCCCGTAGGCCCGGACAGCGCTATGTTTACGCCCGGCGGCGGGGGCACTCTTACGGCGGATCTGGAATTTTTCGGATTTTTAGCCCCTACCCTCGAATTCGGCGTATATATCAATCCGCTTAAAAATCTGGATAAAAGCGTTATCCTTACCAGATTCGGCGCCGGCGTCAATTATTTTATCTATCCCATTCCCAGGCTCAAACTTCGCGCAGGCGTGGCTCTCGGGGCATACATCGGCAGCTATGAGGAAGTGTATACCGCAAACCTGTTCTGGAAGGCATACGTACAGGCAGGCTTCAGGTTCACGCCGACCTTCTCCCTGCTCGTCGGGGCCGGTTTTTCACGGTACGAAAGTTCACCGGAACCTTTTTATACCGGTATTCAATTGGGGCTTGTCGCGGATATACAACTGAGTTCACTCGGCAAAAAAGACGCCGGAGTGTCCGTTGAAACCAGCCGGGATTTTCCCGTTTTTCCCATTCTGTATGCTTCCTACGGTTCAAGGCCCATCGGAGAAATCAGCCTTACGAACATGGAGCAGGCGGAAATACGCAACGTCAAGGTGATCTTCAATGCCGGAAATTATTCCTCTGCGCCCATGCTGTGCGGCGAATACCCTCTTATCCGTAAGGGAGCGTCAGTGGACGTACCGCTGTACGCGCTTTTCAACGAGCAGATGCTCACCTTTACGGAAAACACCAAAATTCAGGCCGAAATCAGCGTTTCCTACGAACTCCTGAACGCTCCCCGGGTTGCCACAGTTTCGAAGTCCCTGCCCCTCAATCACCGTAACGCCTTTACCTGGGAGGATGACAAGATAGCCGCGGCCTTCATCTCTCCTAACGATCCGGCTGTACTCGATTTCTCCAAATTCGTTGC
>SPDA01000123.1 GCA_004525155.1 Spirochaetales bacterium | reverse complement strand
CGACATGTCCCGTGGATTGTAAAAAGACGGATTATCAGGATCGATGAAGGCCGTGAATGCGGGCGCTTTTTCCGCAAGGCTGATCAGCTCCGCCCAGTCGGTCTCCCTGCCGTCTTCGATGGCCCAGGCCCTCCGCAGTTCCTGCACAATCCAGGTACCCATGCAGTTTTTGAGGAAGCGGATGCCGCCAATGCCGCCCTCGTTGCTTATGTTTGCGGAGAAGGCTTTGTCTGTGGTAATTGGAGCGGGCAGCAGTTTGCCGATGAGGGACCAGGTGCCGGAACTGATGATGAGCGCCTCCGTTGCTGTTTCCACGGGGGCCGCGGCAAAGGCGGATGCCGTATCGTGGGATCCGACGGCGGTAAGGTTTGCCCGGTTTATGCCGACGGCCTCCGCGAGTTCCTCATGCAGGCTGCCGATGACGGTGCCGGGCGGGACAATCCCCGGCATAAGGGAAAGCGGTATGCCGATGGCCGAGAGGATTTCCGCACTCCACTCCCGGGTGCGAGCGTCCATAAGCTGGGTAGCGCTTGCCCAGGAAGTGTCTACCTTGTCCGCGCCGCCGAGGTAGTAATAGAAAAGGGTCGGGATGGGAAGAAATTTCACCGCCCGTTTGAGGTCTTCGGGCCTTTCCCTCTTAAGCCATAGAAGCTGGTTTGACTGGTTGAAGGGCTGAAAGTGAATACCGGTAATTTCATAAACACGCCGCGGGTCCACGACAGATTTGAGTATATCGACCATGCAGTCCAGGCGGTGGTCCCTGTAACAATAGACGCTGCCCAGGATTTCACCGTTTTTATCGAGGCACTGACCGTCGGCGCCCCAGGTGTCGATTCCCACGGAATCGAGTTCCCTGCCCGCCTCCCTTCTGAACGTGTGCAGGGATTTTACGATGTTTCCGTAGATGTAAAGATCGTCCCAGTAGCTGTGTTCGACAATCTTCCCGTCCCTTCCCGGCAGGTAAAGGGAGACTCCTTCATAGGGGAACCGGGCAAGTTCCCTTACCGAAAAAGAATCCCGTGAAACGGCGCCCAGGAAACATTTTCCTCCTGAAGCGCCCAGATCCACGGCTATCATCTGTTTTTTTGCGGTTGTTTTTGTTTCCATGGCCCTGTCCTTATGTTCCGTATGCTGGAACTATAGCGGGGCAGGCCCTGTTCGTCCAGCGGGTATGCCGCCTAGATCCACTCCTCTTTCTGGATTTCCCCTTCCACGCTTACCTGCACCAGTTTTACCGGTACCTTGCGGGTGGCCTTGGCCATGGCTTCCTGCGCCAGGGCGAGCAGCCCCCTGCAGCAGGGCACTTCCATAATCATGACGGTGAGGGTATTTATCTGCGCGCTGTCTATAAGGGCCCTCAGTTTGTCCACGTATATATCCTTTCCCGAATCGAGTTTGGGACAGGCTATGGCAAGAGATTTACCGTTGAGCGCGGACTGGTGAAAATTACCCATGGCAAAGGCTGTACAGTCAGCCGCCAGGAGTACATCCTTTTTCCGGTACTGCTCGGCCCCGGGATTGATGAGGTGAAGCTGCACCGGCCAGTGGCTGAGTCTCGATTCGACGCTGCCCTGTGCGCCTTCCGTCTCTTCACATCCCCCGCTGCCGGTACCGTGGTGCGAGCCGTGCCGGTGGCCGGACAGCTGCCGCGATTGGCTTCCGGGGCAGCCGCAGGGTTCGGGCTGAGCCGCAAATTCGGCTGTATCGTGCCCGTGCTTTTTGAGATACGCAAGGGCCTGGGTATGATAGGCATCGGCGTGATGATGTTCGAGATGCGCAAGGTGGGCCCTGACAACTGCCTTTCCCTGTTTCATCACGTTATCCATGACCTTGTCCTCGTCGTAGGGTTCCGCCTCCCGCCGCTCCACGGTAATGGCCCCTTCGGGGCATTCGCCGATACAGGCGCCGAGACCGTCGCAGTACAGGTCTCCGACGAGTCTTGCCTTTCCTTCAATCAGCTGGAGCGCACCTTCCGGGCAGCCCTGGACGCACAGGCCGCAGCCGTTGCATTTTTTTTCGTCTATGGTAATGATGTCTCGCGTCATTATTTACTCCTCTATGCCTTCAAGGTACCACAGACTAGTATCCGGGGCTGTAATAAATGTTACAAAAAGTGCTGGAAAACCGGAAAAAAGCCGAATTCCACGGAGGGGCCGCGGAAACCCTGGAACCGGAGTCAGGGAAACGGGTACAGCCTTTGCTTCAAGGTATTTTCCTCTAAATATTATATATTAAATAATTCATATATAATATAAATGTAAAGGAAAGATTCGGTAATTAATTTATTTCAGGTACAGGATATACACAAAACCGTTTCTAACCATGAGGGCCCAGGGAACGAATCCATTTTCCTCGGCCGTGTAGATGCCGTCTTCGTATTCGCCGAAATCGTACCATTCAATGAGCCATTCCGAGAAAGGAACGGACGGAAGTTTGACGAAAAGGAGCCACAGCTCCTTATCAAAACCCGAGATGCCGTAGGGCGTATAACCTTTCTCGTTGACCCAGTAATCAACGGTTTTCACCATGTTGTCATCGGTAAATTCGGTGAATTCAATCCACCAGGCGCTTACGTTGTGATCCATTTTGAGAAAGAGCACCGCAGCCACGTCCCCGGTGAAACTCACATCCTTGGCCAGCCAGCCCTGATTCATGAGTTCTGTAACATCCTGCTCCATTTCCTCGTTGGAATAGTAATAGTTTATCTTCCAAGCGGTGAAGGTGATGCTTGAGTCAAGAAGAAAGAGCACGTTGAGCAGTTCTGCGCCGTCATCATCGTAGGTCAAATCTATGCCTACCGGGGTATACCCCTGTTTAATGACATCTGTTACATGATTGTTCAAAAAATCCGTATCCGAGGTATCGTAGTTGTAGATAACCCAGTCCAGTGCGGACAGAAAGGCAAGCGGCAGAAAAACCAGCAGCAGGGCAATTGATAATCGTTTCATGGTTTACCTCCGGTTTCAAATATAGCACAGCCGGGACTGATTTTTCAGCCCCCGTATCCCGCTTTCAGGTGGCAGCCCATGAGCGTATAGTAAACTTCACGCATGGCCGTCTCGATTTCCACCAGGACGATAATCCGCATTTCGTAGGGACTGGGAAGGTAGAAGCCGGCGCGCACCTGTTCCAGGTTCCTTTCTTCGCCCCGGCCTATTTCCTTGACGCCGAGGGCCGCCGCATTGACGCTAATCGTGAAAAAGGCGCTTTCTTTTGTCCTGGATACCTCTGCCTGCCCGCTGTATTCCGTTCCGTTGGCAGCGAGGGGAAAGGATGGAAGAAAGGTGTAGACCTTCTGCCGTATGCCCGATTTCGCACACTCCGCGGTAAAGGCCTGATAATGGCTTTTCCAGGAGTTTTTAACTAAAGTATCAGCAGAGGATTCCTCCCAGCTTTCCCGATCGGTCAGTGAAAAAACGGGTTTATCCGTTACCGCATCGGTAATATGGTAGACGACAAAACAGTTGTTGTATTTTTCATCGATCAGCGCCTCGATATAGGCGAACCTGCCGTCCTTCGACCAGCCGACAGGCCGGAATTCCGTGACAGCGTAACCATCGGAAGCGTGAACGGTATACGGAAGGGGTTCAGGGAGAAAATAGGATTCCGCGGAAACGGACCCGGAAACAGCCGCAGTGAGAATCAAGGCCGCAGCGGCCATGGAAAACAGGCTCTTCATATCACGATCCTTTTTTACCTACATGATTTGCATAAGCACTTTGGATATGCTTAATGAAAAGTCTCCTATGTGTTCCAGGTGCTTGAGAAAATCGATATAGAGGAGCTCGCTCTTTACCGGGGCGCCGGCTTTAATCCGTTTGCGCGAGCCTTTTTTGAGATTGTCGCGGAACTCGTTTATTCGTTTTTCAAAATCGGAGGCAAGCTCATAATCCTCCGGCGACATCTGCTTATTGAGCCGTTTTCGTAAAAATTCGAGAAACTCACGGACAAGATCCGCATAGGGCTCCACGTCGAGCAGGGCCTGTTCCTCGAGGCGGATCTTCTTGGCGTTGCGCCGCTCCGCGAGCACTGCAAGCGTGTAGCAGCTGTCGCCGATATTTTCCAGTTCGTCGATGACGCGGATAAATACATTTATATTGTTGCTGGACGCATCAGTCAGGTTTTCCTTGGAACAATCCACAAGGTACTGGGAAATTTCCTCCTGCATGTCGTCGGTATATTCTTCCAGCTTTTTTACTTCTTCCACTTCCATCTCGTATTGTTTGCCGGTATTGCTGAAAATCCTGCGGAACCTGCCGAACATGTCAGCGACGATGTCGAACATGGTGATAATTTCATTCTGGGCCTTGAGGAGATTGATTTCCGGGGTCTGCTGCATGGCGCTTGAAATGTACTTGAGCCGGTACCGCTCCTCCTTTTCCCCTTTTTTCGGGTGGACGATAATTTCCACGAGTTTTCCGAGCTGAGGCACGAACCATATCAGCAGCAGCGTATTGGCAACATTGAACAGGGTGTGGAAAAGGGCGAGTCTTGTCGGCAGGTTTTCCTTTAACACCCCGCCTCCGGGCACGATAATATCGATAAGAATGAGAAAAAACTTGAACACGAAGCTCATCCAGATTACACCGAACACGTTGAACAGGGTGTGCACCCTGGAAGCCCTGCGTGCGTGAACATTGGTGCCAAGAGACGCGAGAAAGGCTGTTATGGTGGTGCCGATGTTTTCCCCCAGAATGAGCGCCGCGGCCGTGGGGAAATCTATCCAGCCGGAAAAGGCCAGGGTCTGGGTAATTGCCATCATGGCGGAGGAAGACTGGGCAATAATGGTGATAACAGTTCCCGCGCCGATAAATGCGAGATAGGAAAGGAAGCCGCGGCCAGAAAGGTTTGTGAGAAAAGCGAGGGCCGTCGGATTGTTCTTGATATCCGGCATGGAATCCTTGAGCATGGAAAGACCGAGAAACAGCATGCCGAAGCCGAGGAGAACTTCACCCCAGGATGTCCGCTTCAGGCGCTTTATAAGGAAAAAGAAAATCCCCAGGGCTATGGCGGGAAGAGCGAAGGAAGTTATGCTGAATTTAAAGCCGAAAACAGCCACGATCCACCCGGTCACGGTGGTTCCTATATTGGCCCCCATTATTACGCCGATCGCCTGGACCAGGGTCAGAATACCGGCGTTGACGAAACCGACAACCATAACCGTTGTTGCGGAGGAGGACTGGATCAGGGCCGTAATTGAAAAACCGGTGAGAACGCCGCTGAACCGGTTATAGGTCATCAAATTAAGAACATTCTGCAGTCTTGGTCCCGCCGCTTTCTGGATTCCTTCGCTCATCACTTTCATGCCGTAAAGGAATAGACCCAGACTGCCCAGAATTTTAAAGATTGAAACTATCATGCATCTTTCCTCCCAGCGGGCAAGTGTAATGTGAAGGTGCTTCCCGCTCCCTGTTCGCTTTCCACGGAAACGCTGCCGCCGTGGGCAATCATAATATGTTTGACCAGGGCCAGGCCCAGCCCCGTTCCCCCCAGTTCCTTGCTTCGGGATTTGTCAACCGTATAGAACCTTTCAAATATCCTTGGAAGGCTAGCTTTTGGTATTCCTTCGCCGAAATCCCGGACGGATATGCGGATTTCTTTCCCGCCCGCGGCGGCATCTTTATTTCCCGCACTGTCTTCAGCGCCTGCGGATATCCGCACCTCCAAACCGCCTCTCCCGTATTTCAGGGCATTGTCTATAAGATTCATGAGCGCCTGCTCCATGAGAGGAGCATTCAGGTCCGCTTCCAGATCCTCAGGCACGGAGACCAGTAAGGCGATGGAGAGTTTCTCCGCTTTTGACGCGTATTCCGAAACGGCGTGCGAAACCACGTCCGTAAGCCGGGTCCGGGCAAAAGCAATACCTTCCGTTCCTGTCTGTTCCACGCGGGAAAGGCTTAAGAGGTCATCCGTTATGGAGTTCAGCCTCGCCGCCTGTTTCGCGATAATCCCCAGGAATCTTCCGGCTTTCTCCGGATCCTGCAGCGCGCCGGATTCCAGGGTTTCCACAAAACCCTGAATCGATGTGATGGGACTTTTCAGCTCGTGGGAGACATTGGCCACAAAATCCCTGCGGATGCTCTCGAGCCTTTTGAGTCTCGTGATGTCGTTCATGACAAGAAGCACCTGATGGCCGCTGCTGTTCTGTTCGGCCTCGATTCGGGAGCCGTTTACCTGTATGTACAGAATCCCGGGATCCTCCCCCGGGCTAACGACGGGTCTGTTCCTCCGGTAACGGTACAGGG
>SPDA01000047.1 GCA_004525155.1 Spirochaetales bacterium | reverse complement strand
TCAATCTGTCACTGGTAAAGGAATACCTGATTTACGAAAAGCCGCTCCGGTAGCAGGGTTTCAGCAGAGCTTCAGAAACTCATAAAATCCTCGGTCAGCTGATCTTCGTCCAGCGTCGGTATGGCCGGTTCCATCGGCGGATTGATGAGCAGCTTATAGAGCGCGTCGTTGACTATCCTGTCCGCTAAAATTTGCGAATCGGGACTCAGGCTTAAGAACCGGACCGGGAATCCGTAGGGCAGATTGCTGGAAGCGTTCCGGGGTTCAAGAATTTCACAGGCGGCTGTCATCTGGGTGTTTTTAAACATAACGCGGATTTCTCCCCGTTTACCCGCTTCAGGGACCCCGCTGCTTTTTAGATAGGCCCCTCCCGCGCTGAATGAGTGAATTTCGTACTTTTTTTCGTCCTCTTCCACGCGCAGATAACCGTTGAGTATCCAGTTGAAACGGTTGAATTCCCTGCGGTTTTTAATCGTTCCGGCGCTTATGAAAATACGGATGTTGTCGGTCAGCACGTTTTCTTCGGCGCTTATGTTTATCAGGGTCAGATTGGCGGGCTTCGGCATCTGCAGGTCCCTTGCCAGCAACCCTACTTTCAACAGGGGAAAATGGGCGCAGATGGATTCGATTAAATTCCTGTCTTCCCTTGTCATCGGATCATGGGAGATAAAAACGGCGATAATATCGGTTTCATCGATGATGGCGAGGGCGAAGTCCCGTTTGGTCGGCAGGATTTTTACTTCGGCCTCCGGAAGAATACGGCTGAATAAATCCCCTGCCAGGGGTTTTCCGTAAAAAAGCACCTTTCCCATTACAGTCGAAAGTATAGGATAAATGTTCAGGATAAACAAGTTGCCGGGCAGGGTGCCGCGATGCGCATGCTTCAAAGTACGGCAAAAAGGCCGGTTGAAATTACCGCCGTTCTCCTGTACCATCGTTTCATGTCGCTTGAAAAACTTGCGGAACTCTCCCGGTATTATGGATCCGATGAAGAATACGTTCTCGCCGGCGGAGGGAACACTTCCTGGAAAGACAGGGAATTCATCTACATAAAAGCCTCCGGATTCGCCCTGTCCGACATTACGGCCGAAGGCTTCGCGAAAATGGACAGGCCGAAACTCGATGCCGTATGGCGTAAAACCTATCCGGAAAACAGGGACATCCGCGAAACCGAAGCGCTTGCGGACCTCATGTCCGCCCGTGTGCCCGGTGAAACAAAGCGGCCCAGCGTGGAAACACTGCTGCACGCCCTGTTTCCCCAGGTCTACGTGGTACATATGCACCCGGCCCTGGTTAACGGTCTCACCTGCGGCAAAGACGGAGAAAAAGCCGCTGCCGGGTTTCCCGGTTCCCTGTGGATCCCCACGGTAAATCCGGGGTACATCCTTGCAAAAACCATAAAAGACAGGGTTGATGTACATGTCAAGGCAGGAAACGCCTTTCCGAAAATGCTGTTCCTCCAGAACCACGGGGTATTCGTTGCTGCGGATACTCCGGAAGAAATTACGAAAAGCTACGAAAAGCTCATGAATGAGCTCAAAAAAAAAGTAAAGCGCTTTCCCGACCTGGTCCCCGCTGCCGGCAGAGACAGCGACCTAGGGAAGAGGTCCGCGCGGTTTCAAGGCATGCTCAAGGACACGCTTGCAAACGGTTATTGCGCGGCTGCCGTAAACGGGGAACTGCTGACCTTGAGCAATTCGGCGGAAACCATGCTCCCCGTCATGTCTTCCTTCACTCCGGATCACATCGTGTACGCCGGGCATAAACCGCTCTACGTAGGGTATGCGGAAAACGAAACTGACCAGCGGAAACTGCTCGATTCGGCCGCGGCCGGATACAGGAAGGAATGGAACCGTCAGCCAAAAATAATCGTACTCGAGGGGACCGGAGCCTTTTCCTGCCAGACATCGCAGAAGGCCGCCGAAACCGCCATCGCCGTGTTCAATGATGCGGTCAAGGTTTCGGTTTATGCCGAAAGTTTCGGCGGCAGGCAGTTCATGCCGGAGGACCAGGTAAATTTCATCCTGACCTGGGAAGTTGAACAATACCGGGCGAAGGTAAGCGCCGGTTAACGGCGGCATAACCGGGGCCGCGCTTGAACCTTTCAGAAATCCTGCTTTTCATCCTCCTCTCCGCTATCTGGGGGAGTTCATTCATCTTCATGCGGATACTCTCCCCCGTGCTGGGCCCCCTGACGACCACCGGCTTGAGGCTGTTCATTGCCGGCCTTTTCCTTGTTGTGTTTTTCCTCTTTAAAAAACACAAGCTCGAATGGCGGAGGTTCTGGAAGCAGTACCTTTTTATCGGAGTTGTCAACTCCGCAATTCCGTTTTCCCTGCTGTCCTTCGCCGCCCTGCACCAGAGCGCCTCTGTTTCCGCCATTATCAATTCGCTGGCGCCTATCTGGGCAGCGCTTTTTTCCGTGATACTGTTAAAGGAAAGGCTGACCGCGGGCAAGATCGGAGGTTTGGTCCTGGGTATCGCGGGGGTTGCTGTCATAAGCGTTTTCGGCAAACATACCGAAACAGCGGTCAGTCTTCCGGGTGCTGCCGCCTGCGTGCTGGCAGCGGTGTGCTACGGTTTCGGGGGGACATGGATAAAAAAGTACGGTTCCTCCATACCGCCAAAATCCATCGCGGCCGGCAGTCAGCTGGCTTCCGGCGTATTGTTTCTTCCGTACATGATTGCCGCTCCGCCTGCCGCGGCAATCCGGGCGGACATCGTTCTCTATGTCCTGGTTTTTTCCCTTATGTGCAGCGCCTTCGCCTACCTCATCTATTACCGGATTCTCTCGTCCGCGGGTCCCACACGCGCCCTTGCGGTAACCTACGTAGTGCCGGTATTCGGTTTTCTCTGGGCAAGGATTTTTCTCAAGGAATCAATAACCTGGCCCATGATTGCGGGAGGGGCCGTCATTTTCGCAGGCATTTTTCTCATAAGCAAAAGGAAAAGAATGCCGGGAACACGGCTGCCCGGGAGATCATGACCACGGCGCGTTATTCCTGTATAGTAGGCAGATATATGCGACAAGGGGGTTGCAATGGCGAAAAACGAAATCCGGCTGACGGCGCTGGCGAAAGCGGCGGGCTGAGCGTCGAAAAGCGCGCCTGACGCGCTGTCGCAGGTCCTGCGGCAGTTAAGCGGTCTTTTTCCTGCTCACAAGTTTCCTCAGCTCCTCGTCGGCCTCGAGAGCGCGGACGATGCGGCCGTGTACCGTCTGAACGCGGACACAGCCCTCATTCAGACCGTGGATTTTTTTACTCCCGTTGTTGACGACCCCTACGATTACGGTTCCATCGCCGCGGCCAATGCCCTGAGCGACGTGTATGCCATGGGGGGGAAACCGATACTGGCTTTGAATATCTGCGCCTTTCCCCGGGACCTGCCGCAGAACATCGTTGCCCGTATTCTCGAAGGCGGTGCGGACAAGGTCGCCGAATCGGGCGCCGTGCTTGCCGGAGGTCATACGATAGACGACGATGAGCCGAAATACGGGCTCTGCGTGACCGGAACCGTGCACCCGGATAAACTGTTCACGAAAACCGGTGCGCGGCCCGGGGATCGGCTTGTTCTGACCAAACCCTTGGGGACAGGTATCATTACAACGGCTCTCAAGCGCGGAGCAGCGCTGCCGGAGCATGTCCGCGGGGCCGTGGAAAGCATGAAAAGGCTAAACAGCGGGTCCTGCGGCCTGTTCAGCCGACTCGGTCTTAAGAGCTGCACCGATATTACGGGTTACGGCATCCTGGGGCATGCGTACGAAATGGCGGAAAAAAGCGGCGTAAGCCTTGAAATAGACAGCCGGGCCCTGCCGTTCCTCGAAGGCGCCGCGCGGTACGCGGAAAGATCGCTCTTTCCCGGCGGATCCTGCCGCAATCTCGACTACTACAGGCAGTATGTCGGCTTCGAAGGCGACGGGGATGAAGATTTCCGCCTGCTCCTGGCCACACCGGAAACTTCCGGCGGCCTGCTGGGCGCCGTGCCAGCGGAATCCCTTTCAGCCTGCGAGAGACTGTTTGCCGAAGCCGGGCAGTTCTGCCGCATCATCGGCCGCGTAACCGAAAGACGGGAAAAACCGCTTCTCGTGCTCCGGTGAAGCAGCCTTCATTGACAGTATAATTATTTCTCTGTATTAATAAAAATGGAAGCAGACGGGATCTGGTGGTTCCCGCGGTCTTCAAAACCGTTGGCCGTAAATGCGCGGCGGGAGGTTCGATTCCTCCCTCTTCCGAATGTGATCTTCCTTGCGGAAGATTGCGTACGGGGTTTTATTCCCTGATAAATCAGGACATAAACCTCCAAGAAGGCGTATACTTCGTGAAGGAATGATGAGTACATTACAGGCACTGCCCCAGATAGAAACGCTGTTACAGGACGAAAGCATCGCATGCTGGATTCCGCTGATCAGCCGGCCCCTGGCTGCGGATGCCGCCCGCAGAACCCTTAGGGACATCCGGACGGGCAGCCGGGAGCAGGGCAGCCCCGTCCCGGCCGGGGAGGACATTGTCCGATCCGTCGGCGCGGCCTGCGCGGCCGTGTATGCCAGGCGTCTCAAGCGTGTCATCAACGGAACCGGCATCATCCTCCATACCAACCTGGGCCGTTCTCCTCTTCCCGAAGCAGGCTGGGAAAACGCGGGAAGCGTCAACTGCGGGTATTCAAACCTGGAGTTCGAACTTGAAAGCGGCAAGCGCGGCAGGCGCAGCGGTCTGGTGCCCGAACTGCTTTCAGTCCTCACCGGCGCGGAATCTTCCATGGTCGTGAACAACAATGCGGCCGCGTTATTCCTCATACTCAGTGCTCTTGCGGGTCAAAAGGAAGTGATAGTAAGCCGCGGCGAACAGGTGCAGATCGGCGGAGGTTTCCGCATACCGGAAATCCTGAGGCTCTCCGGTGCGAAGCTTGTTGAAGTGGGTACAACCAATGTGACGACCCTGGCGGATTATATGGGCGCCGTTACGGAACAGACAGCCATGATCCTCCAGGTCCACCGCTCAAATTTTGCGCTCCGCGGTTTTACCGCGGCCCCGGATACGCGGCAGATTGCCCTGGCGAAGCCGGACCATGTTATCCTCTGCGTGGACCAGGGTTCGGGCGTGACGATGGAAGAGCTTCCCGGTGAAACTCCGGCCCGGGTTTTTCTGTCGAGAGGTGCGGACCTGATCTGTTTTTCCGCGGACAAAGTCCTGGGCGGGCCCCAGGCCGGCTGCGTTGCAGGGAAAAGGGAACTGATACGGAGTCTTATAAAAAACCCTCTCTTCCGCGTCTGCCGGCCGGGCAAGACGGTTTATTCCCTGCTGGAGGATGTGCTTATCCGCAGGCTCAACGGCGAAGACGGTGAGGCTGCCCGGATAACCCGCATCCCCAAAGATGAACTTAAAAAGCGGGCCCGGAGGCTCGTGAGCGGGATGGGCTGTCCCGGGCTCGAGATCGTGGAATCGACCATGACTACCGGCGGCGGCAGTTCCCCGGACGAAACTTTTCCCTCATATTCCATCCGCTTTAACTTGAAGCAGAAGCCGGAAGACATCCTCGCCCTGCTCCGTTCCCATAACCCTCCCGTCCTGGGCATGATAAGCGACGGAAGGGCGCAGCTGAATATAGCGGCAGTCGATCCGCGGGATTTCGGAACCTTGAAGGATGCGCTCCGTGCTGTGGTCCAGGCGGAAGAACAGTGCATGTTATAGGAACCGCGGGTCACGTGGACCATGGAAAAACTCTCCTCATCGAGGCCCTTACAGGAATAAACGCTGACCGTCTGCCGGAAGAGAAGCGGCGGGGCATGACCATTGATCTGGGATTCGCCTATTTTACAGGCGGAAAGGGTGAACCTGTCGGTGTCATCGATGTCCCCGGGCATGAACGTTTTATCCGGAACATGGTTGCTGGGGCCTGGAGTTTAAGCTGCGCCCTCCTCCTTGTTGCGGCGGACGACGGATGGATGTCCCAATCCAGGGATCATGCCCTTGTGCTGGAAGCCCTGCGTGTTCCCCGCGTTATCCTGGTCATAACCAAAATGGACCTTGTGTCCGAAGAGCGCCTCCGCAGTCTTTCGGAGGAAATCCGGACCCGGGCGGAAGCCATTTTCGGGGTAGGGGCCAGCCTCCCATCCATTGCCGTTTCCGCGAAAACAGGGGAAAATATCGAAGAGCTGAAGATACTCATAGAAAAAACCCTCGGGGAAATTCCTGAACCCCGGAAGGACGGCGCTGCGTTCATCTATGTGGACCGCGTTTTCAACATGAAAGGCGCGGGTACCGTTGTGACCGGTTCTCTTTCCGGAGGAGTGCTGGAAGCGGACGGTGAGCTTTTTCTCCTGCCCGATTCGGGTAAAGTCAGGGTCCGTTCCATCCAGTCCTCCAACAGCGTCATCACCAGGGCTTTCCCGGTTTCCAGGGTGGCGCTTAACCTGCAGGCTGTAAAAAAGGACGAGGTGAACCGGGGGGCGCTGCTGACCGCCCGGAAGGAATCCTTCTGGTGCGAACAGGAGTACCTTATCCATGTTTCGCCCGTTGTGACGGAAGACCGGCATGAGGAGCTGCTCAAAACACACATGGAACTCGAAATATCCTTCGGGACCGTCAACTCTCTGGCGCGGTTTTACCGGCAGGAACAGCCGGAATACGGCCGTGTAATTCTTGAGGAAAAAGCGGCTGCCTCCTGGAACCAGCCCTGCGTGCTCATACGTCACGGCGGGAGCGCTATTCTCGCAAAAGGTTATTTCATCTGGGCCGGGGAAACTTCCAGGGAAGAGAGAAAAGAACTTCTTCGCGTGCTCAAGGCTTACGGGAGCGTAGTTCCATCCCTGTCCCTGGAAGAGTTCCGCCTCCTGTACCGCGGATTCCTGGAAAGCGATAATCTCGTGCTTTCCCCTGGATTCCCCGCGGCTGTCATCCGGTCGGGACCATTGCACCTGCTCGAGGATTTTCTAGCTGAATGCAGGCGTAAACTCCTGGCGCTGACAGGCAAGGCAGGCGGCGCTACGAGGGCGGAAATTGCCGGACATTTGAGTTTGCCGCGGAAAATTCTCGATTATGTAGTGACCCGTACCCTGGAAGACGGCGGTATAAGGGAGAAAGGGAGCGTTTACGTGCCTCAGGAAGAGGCAGGCAGGCAGGATACCACGAAAACCGGTGAAACACTGCTTGCCATGGCAAAGCAGAGTGGAGCAAACGGTATCGAACTTAAATACCTTGCCATGCCCGGGGCGCAGAAAGAACTGCGGAACCTTGTACGGCTTGGTTTACTCGTTGCTCTTGAGGACGGTATTTATTATCCAAGGGAGATGTACGATTCGCTCTCCGCTCTTGTTCTTGACGGCTACAGTAAAGGCGGCAGGTTCACGATACCGCAAGCCAAGGCGCGCACGGGACTGGCCCGGAAATACGTGATACCCCTTCTTAATAAAATGGAGGAAGAGGGCAGGGTAAAAAGGGACGGTAACGAGCGGGTTGTGAGCGGTTAATCCTGTTGAGTGTGACGAACCTGGACCGATAGGGTCCGAAAAGAAATGACGGCACAACGGTATAGTTCCGCTGTGCCGCTCTCGGCGTGTTAAGCCGCTGCCGGACTACCAGCGATTGCTTTCTCTTCTGGGCGGCCTGTCGTTGGCCTCATTGACTTTGCTCTGTCTTCCGTCCACATCGCTTCCGTTCAGCGCGGAAATCGCCGCCTGGGCTTCCTTGTCGCTTCCCATCTCGACGAACCCGAAGCCTTTGGGGCGGCGGGTATCATGGTCCATGATAACATTTACTGAAACGACCTCGCCGTGGGCCGTGAATAATTGTCTCAGTTTCTCCTCGGTCGTGTCGTAGCTCATGTTGCCGACATAAAGTTTCTTCGCCATTGTACTCATCCTTTTCCCGGGGGCCTAACCCCGGATGTTTACTGTCATGCTTATCGAGGATAAGCATTTTCCCGTCTGGTAAATACCATATTCAGGAAGTTTCCTTGCTTAATCTTACACTATTTAATGGATAATGCCAAGATTTTATTTATTATAAATGAAAATATCTAAAATATGCGTTTTTACGGTTTGCGAATTATTTTCTGCCCTGGCGGGGCCCTGAAACGAAGATGACCGTATGGACCGCATGACTATACCTCTGCTCTGACCTGCATGAGCCGTTCCGCCATTCGTTTCATGGCGGGAAACTGAAAATCATGCGGCGTCTGCCTCCGCCTGGTCCTTTTGCTGCTGTTCCTCCAGTTTTTTCTGTTCCGTGCGTTCCTTGTCCGCCGCGAGTATTGCCTTGAGAATCTCGATGTTGGCGGCCACGTTTTTTATGACCTTGGGCGTTTCCTTGATCATGTTGTTCAGGTTGTCGAGAATGCTTCCCAGCTGGATAACCATCATGGGCAACGCAAAGGGGTTCACGATGAGGATCTCCGGGTTCTGGATGATGGAGGAGATATTGGTGATCATCTGCGGCGCACGGATGGGGATGTTGACAAGAGCTGCTGTGGCGGCGCCCAGGTAAATAAGGCAGCGTTTAAGTTCAGCCCGCTCATCGTCGTCGAATTCTCCCGCCTTCTGCGAAAGCGCGGCTTTTTCCTCGTCCGTCAGCTCAATGCTTTCATCATTCTGCACGTCCTCAGCCGCGAGCCCCGCCTGGCCTGCTCTGGCCGCTTTTTTCATTGCAGCCGAGGTGCGTTTCAGCGAATACTGGGAAAACACGAGAGATCCGTTCATGGCAGACGTGTCGTAGGATATCTGGTCCACGGTATTGTTGCCGGAGGGGACCCAGTAGAGTGTGAGGGTCGGATCGTCGTTGATGTCCCGGATGAGGGATTGTACCACGTTTTCTCCTATTTCCGGATCGAGGGAGGATATGAGTTCCAGGGAGGCCTGCATGATGGCGCCGCCGGCGAGCACGTCGGAAATCCAGATGGGCTGGGCCCCGGGCGGAAGTTCTCCTGTTGCGGTCTTGCAGCCGGAGAATGAGACAATAACAAGACAGAGTGTGCAGAAAAGTACGAGCGGTTTTTTCATATCCGAACCCCCATTTTTTAATCCTTACTTATTATATCAGCAATTATAAGTTTTCTCCATAACACATTGAAAAAAAGATAGTTTAAGTCCAATATATCAGGTCAGGGGGAGTTAATCTATGAGTGAAAAAAGTGTATTGACAATTAACCGGTTTCTGGCCTTCCCCCGGGGTAATGATTTCTGCACAAATGACCGTTCAAAGGAAGGTCTGACTGATCCCCTGGTCAGCCGGGATGACACCCCAGGCAATGAAAAATAATCAGAAAAAATCCGGAGCGCCCGGGTATGCGGCTGCGTCACGTCCGCCGGCAGGCAGGGCAGCCGGTGTCTCGATACGGTTTCAGTATATAACCGGAGAGGGGATTTAAC
>SPDA01000131.1 GCA_004525155.1 Spirochaetales bacterium | reverse complement strand
GCGTAAATACTGCCTCCCTTTATGGAGAAAGCGGTGCTCCAGGAACCGTCATCCGCCCAAACGCGGAGAGCAGCCAGACAGATTACGATTGATACTATATAAACATGTTTGGCTATCATCTTTTGCCTCTTCGTCGATGGAAGAATCCGTCTTTTCTGTGATAGTATACCTTTCGAATAATACGGGATTATAAGAATAAATAAAAGAGAAAGAAGGTATATTTAATGAATGACGACCGGGTTTTTCCCCGTTATATCGGACCCGACATATCCGGCGACCCCGGGAATATGACGCGGTCATTTCCAGTTTCGCCGTTCATCACTGCAGGGGCGAAGCGGAGTACCTCGCCCTGTACAAAAAAATAACAGCCTGCCTCAAACCAGGCGGCGCCTTTGTCTGCTGCGATGTCGTTGCCGGAGGCACCGACCTGCTGTCGGAAATGAACGAGGCGGAGTGGCGTTCGTTCCTGGCAGGGCAGGGATTCGAACCGGCGGAAGCGGACAGGATACTTTCAAACTATCACCGGGAAGATTCCCCGCTTTCAGTTTACGGTCACATGGATCTTCTCAGAAAGGCCGGATTCGGCCTGGCCGATGTCCTTTGGAAAAAAGCGAACTTCGCGGTATACGCCGGCCTCCACGCTAGACAACGATAAGTTCGATGCCGAGACTGGTAATGACCTTCCTGTAATCCTCCGTAATGCCCCTGTCGGTTATTATGGCGTGAAAGTCTTCGAGTTCCGCGTAATAGGCCGGCCGGATGTCCCCGAACTTCGAGGAATCCACGAGCAGAATCCGTTCCAGGGATGCGGTTATGGAGGCCCGCTTCATGCTGACCGCATACTGGTTTGTGTTGGTCACGCCGAGCCTGGGGTGCACGCCGCCTGCTGCGAAAAAGGCCTTGTTGGCGCGGTTTTTCTTGATCAGTTCAACCCCTTCCTCGGACTCGCACATCATGGTGTTTTCGTGGTAATACCCGCCGGCAAAGATTATCCTCCAGTTCTGTTTTTTCTGCGCCTCCGCCAGGATGTTCGTGGCCCAGCAGATAACAGTCAGGGGCATGTCCGGCGGGATGTTTTTGACCAGATAATCGGTCGTGGACCCGCTGTCAATTATGATTATGTCGTTCGGTTTTATCAATTGAGCGGCCTTTTCCCCAATCAGGCGTTTTTCATCCACCCTTTTGGTTTCCTCCTGCAACAGATGATAAAGCGGCGCGGATTTCTCGTTAAAGACTTCGGGGTTTAATTTGCCCGGATTGTAAATGACGCCTCCATGGATGATCCGCACCAGGCCGCTCTCCGCCAGAATCTGCACGTCTCTGCGGACTGTCATTTCGGAAACCTTAAGGGCGTCCGCCAGCTCCTTTATGGAGGAAGCATTATTCTGTTTGAGAAGATGAAGCAGGCTGTTGACCCGTTTGTTCTGCTTTGTTACGGCCATATCGATAGGGACATTTTATACTATAATTGGTAAAATTGCAACAGAAAATGGTAAAAAAAAAACATTACATTGTTAATAGCGAAATATACTTAAAAAACTTGACATTAACCCGTATCCGGGGTATAGTTGGCCAAAATAATGTTATAAATGTAACATTTTCTCGAATACTATAGTTTTTCTGGAGGAAATATGGCTGATAATTTGAAAGAAATGGTGGAAAGGGCGAGAAAAGCCCAGGCGCAGATCGAATTCTGGAGCCAGGAGCAGGTGGACATGATGGTTGCCGCCGCGGGGTGGGAAGTGATAAAGGAAGAAAACGCCGTTGCCTGCGCGAAACTCGCCGCCGAAGAAACGGGCATGGGAATTTACGAAAACAAGCTCCTGAAACATAAAAAGAAATCTCTCGGTACCTTGAGGGACCTGGAAGGTTTGAAAACTGTCGGCTTAATCGAAGACAATCCAAAAACCGGTATCATGAAATTCGCGAAGCCGGTTGGCGTTATCGGCGCTCTTACGCCTGTTACCAATCCCACCTCCACCCTGCCTGGCAACGGTCTTCCGGCCCTCAAGTGCAGGAACGCGATTATTTTCGCACCGCATCCCAGGGCAAAGGGCTGCGCCAATCTGACCTGTGATTTCATGCGCGCGGGACTTAAGAAGGTTGGCGCTCCGGAAGACCTGGTGCAGTGCATCAAGGAACCGAGCGTGGAACTGAGCCAGGAACTCATGAAAGTGGTGGATCTCGTTATCGCCACGGGCGGCGGCCCCCTGGTCAAGGTTGCCTATTCCAGCGGTACCCCGGCCTACGGCGTCGGCGCCGGCAACGCCATCATGATCGTGGACGAAACGGCGGACCTGAAGGACGCGGCGGAAAAAATTTTCAAGGGCAAGACCTTCGATAACGCCACCTCCTGTTCCTCGGAAAACTCCTGCGTAATCCAGGAAAGCGTGTACGACAAGGTTGTGGAAGGGCTCAAATCCCACGGCGGCTATCTCTGCTCCGCGGAAGAAAAGACAAAACTGAAGGCAACCATGTGGCCCGACGGCATCCACCTCAACAAGGACATCGTTGCGCAGTCGGCAAAAAAAATTGCCGGCATGGCGGGCATTGCGATACCGGAAAACACCACCATGCTCATGGTGATAGGCGAGAAAATCGGCAGGGAGGACATGTTCTCGGCGGAAAAACTGTCGCCTGTGCTCACCCTGTGGAAATACAAGGCCTTTGAGGATGCCATCGATTATGTGACCAGACTTACCGCTTTCAGCGGCTACGGCCATTCCTGCGGCATCCATACCACCAAAGACGAAAGGATTGCGGAACTCGCCACAAAGGTACGAGTCAGCCGGATAATGGTCCGTCAGTCCCAGAGTTACGGAAACAGCGGCGACTACAATAACGGCATGCCTTTTACGCTTACCCTGGGCTGCGGGACCTGGGGCGGCAATATCGTGTCCGAAAACATCAGCTACAAGCACATGATGAATGTCACCTGGGTGGCCAAACCGATTACTCCCGTACTCCCCGACGAGCAGAAGATCTTCGGCGCCTACTGGAATAAATTCGGCAAATAGAGTACCTACAAGACACGAGGGAAACCATGACCAATCAGGAAGCTGAAGAAAGAGTACTCAAGAGGCGCTCGCAGATGCTGGAAGGCGGCGGCGCCGATAAAATCGAGGGGCAGCACAGGAAGGGCAAACTGACGGCGCGGGAACGCATCGCCCTGCTGCTCGATGAGGGCAGCTTTGTGGAACATCAGCCCTATATAACAGGCCGCACAACGGAACTGGGGATGGATAAAAACCGTTATCCCGGGGACGGAGTAATAAGCGGTTACGGGAAAATCGACGGCAGACAGATCTACATGTTCGCCCAGGACTTTACCGTATTAGGCGGTTCCCTGGGGGAAATGCACGCGGAACGCATTGCCGAGGTCCAGATGCTGTCCCTTAAAAATGGTACTCCCTTCATCCAGATTAATGATTCCGGCGGAGCAAGAATCCAGGAAGGCGTGGTCTCCTTAAACGGCTACGCCAAGATCTTCCGGGGCAACACCCTTGCTTCCGGCGTCATCCCTCAATTCTCCCTGATTCTGGGTCCCTGCGCCGGAGGGGCCGCCTATTCTCCGGCTATTACGGATTTCATCTTCATGGTGGATTCCGTTAGCAGCATGTACATAACCGGCCCGGAAGTCATAAAGGCGGTTACCGGCGAGGATATAGACCAGGACGGCCTGGGCGGTGCAGGAACGCACTGCATGAAGAGCGGCAACGTGCATTTCAGATTTTCCACCGAAGAGGAGTGTATCGAATTCCTTAAGCGGCTGCTCTCGTACCTGCCTTCCAACAATATGGAAAAACCGCCCTACAGCTATAACGGCGACCCTGGGGACCGGGAAACGCCGGAACTCGCGGAACTGCTGCCGGAAAATCAGAAACGGCCCTACGATATAAAGGATTTCATCGCTTCCATTTTCGACAGGGATTCGTTTCTGGAGGTACACGCGGATTATGCCCCCAACGTGGTGGTCGGTTTCGCCAGGCTAAAAGGTCATACGGTGGGCATCTTTGCCAACCAGCCGAGGTACTACGCCGCCTCCCTGGACATCAACTCCTCGGACAAGGCCGCGCGTTTTATCCGGTTTTGCGACTGTTTCAACGTGCCCATAGTTTCCCTGGCGGACGTTCCAGGTTTCCTTCCGGGGGTGGCGCAGGAGCACGGCGGCATAATACGGCACGGCGCGAAAATTCTCTACGCCATAGCCGAAGCCACGGTTCCGAAACTGTCGCTGATCATACGCAAGGCTTACGGCGGCGCGTTTATCGCCATGTCTTCAAAATCCCTCGGATATGACAGGGTGCTGGCGATGCCGACGGCGGAAATCGCGGTCATGGGCGCGGAAGGCGCCGCAAACATCATTTTTCGAAGGGAAATTCAGGCTGCAGCCAACCCGGAGGAAGCACGGCAGGAAAAGATCGACCTTTACAAGGAAAACGTCATGACACCCTACACGGCGGCGGCCCTCGGTTACGTGGACGACGTGATTGAGATGAAAGACGCGCGGAAGGAACTTATCCGGAGTCTCGAAATGGTTCTGAGGAAAAAGGAAGACCGGCCTTTTAAAAAACACGGCAATATCCCGTTGTAAAAAACCGTATATCTGATATGATTAACAGCATACTCCCCGGACTGAGTATGCTGTTATTATATGGTTAAAAAGAAACTTCCCGGTTACATCCTTACTATTCTCTCTACCGCTGTTCTCCTGTGCATCTGGAAGGTTTTTGCCCTTATCCTTAAGGCGGAGATAATTCTGCCTCCGCCGGAAACGGTGCTGCTGCAGATGATAAGGCTGTTTGGGACGTACAGTTTCTGGCAGTCTGTGGGTGCAACGCTTTTCCGGGGCCTTTTCGGCTTTTTCCTGTCTGCAGCTGCAGGACTTTTAACAGGGGTCGCCGCGGGCATGAGCAGGCCCCTCTACCTCCTTCTCAAGCCCCTGCTTTCCGTCATCAAGACCACGCCTGTCATGTCCATCGTCATAATCGCCCTCATCTGGTTTACGGCAGGCAGCGTACCTGTTTTCACTGCCTTTCTTGTCGCGTATCCCGTCATTGCGGGAAACGTGATGGAAGGAATACGGAATGTCGATAAAAACCTTATAAAAATGGCGGAGGTTTTCCGGGTGCCGCGAAAAAGGGTTTTAAGCCAGCTGTATCTTCCATCGACTCTTCCGTATTTCGCTGCCGGCGCTTCCACATCGTTGGGACTTACCTGGAAAGTCATCATCGCCGGCGAGGTGCTCGCACAGCCCCTCCGGGGCCTGGGTACGGGCCTTATTCAGGCCAAGCAGTATCTGGAAACAGCCGAAGTTTTTGCCTGGACCGTCTGTGCCATAATCTTGAGCGCCGGTACCGAGGGGCTGTTCAATTTTCTTCTTGACAGGATACCCTGGAAGCGGAGGGACCCGAATGCCGGTTGAGGCAAAGCACCTAACAAAAACTTTCGGTGATCTTGTGGTGTTCAGGGACCTGTCCTTCAGCCTTCCGGAAAACAAGGTTACCGTGCTCCTGGGCCCTTCCGGGTGCGGAAAAACGACCCTGCTCAACATCATTTCCGGCGCCGACAGGCTGTTCGAAGGCCGGCTGGCTGGTGCGGAAGATCATACGATGAGCTATCTGTTCCAGGAACCAAGGCTTCTGCCCTGGAAAACGGTGCGCGGGAACCTGGAATTTGTTCTGCGGCATAAATTTTCCGAGGCCCGGTGCGCTCAGGTCATTGAACATATGCTGGAATTAGTGGGTCTTTCGGGTTTCAGCAATTACTATCCGGACCAGCTCTCCGGCGGCATGAGACAGCGCGCAGCCCTTGCCCGCGCCTATGCTTTTCCGGGTGACCTCATCCTCATGGACGAACCCTTCCAGGCCCTGGACCTGCGTCTCAAACTCGGGCTCGTAAAAACCTTCAACCGCCTGTGGGTGGAGGAGCCCCGCACCGCGGTCTTCGTTACCCACGACATTCACGAAGCCATCCTGCTGGGCGATGTTATCATTGTGTTGTCGGACAGGCCCGCGTCAATCAGGCGGCATTTCAGTAACGGCGTACCCCGCAGTGAAAGATCTCTTGAGAGTGACGAAATACTCAGGCTTGAAAAAGATCTGTACACTGAGTGCAGCCTGTAGTTTATTTTTAACAAGTACCCAGCT
>SPDA01000055.1 GCA_004525155.1 Spirochaetales bacterium | reverse complement strand
TGCACCGGGTGCAAGAATCCACTTGAGCCCCCGCTCCCGGAACCGCTGCATTCGATTGTTTTCGACTTTCACATCTGTCATATCCTTCAACCCCCGGTAAGTACTTCCTGGTGGCCCATGGTCGCGTACTCCATGATTGCCCCCTGGCTCGCTTTTTCTATCGCAAGTTCGCCGGTTACCCGTCCTTCGCACATGACAACGATTCGGTCGCTCATGCGGAGAATCTCCGGCAGTTCAGATGAGATCATGATGATGGATTTTCCTTCCCGCACCAGCTCGTTCATCAGGGTATAGATCTCGCTCTTCGCGCCGACATCGATTCCGCGCGTCGGTTCGTCAAAGATGAGAATATCGCAGTTGCATATAAGCCACTTCGCTATGACCACCTTCTGCTGGTTTCCTCCGGAGAGGTTCCGCAGGAGCTGCTCGAGAGAAGGCGTCTTGATGTTGAGTTTGTCGATGTACTCCTGGCTCACCTTCTGCACCTTGTTCGCCTGGATAAAAAGGCCGCGCGCGAAACTGTCGTAGGTCGCCATGACGAGATTATCCTTTACGCTCAAGTTGACGGCGAGGCCGTAGCGTTTGCGATCTTCGGAAAGGTATCCAAGCCCGCGGACAACGGCATCTTCCGGCGACCTGATGGATACCCTTCGACCCCCAATCTCGATTGTGCCGCTTTGGACCTCGTCGGCACCGAAAATGGCCCGCGCGGTTTCGGTTCTGCCGGCGCCTATCAGCCCTGCAAAGCCGAGGATCTCTCCCTTTCGCAGTTCGAAGCTCACATCCCGTACCAGTTTGCCGGCATTCAGCTTGTTTACCTTAAGGACTACGGGCGCGTCCGGCGCTACGTTGCTTTTGGATTTGGGTTGTTCGTAGATGACGCGGCCGACCATCATGTTGATTATGTCCGGTTTGGTCACCTCGGAAGTTTTCTTCGTATCCACGCGCTCGCCGTCGCGCAGAACCGTGACCCGATCGGCTATCCTGTGAATTTCATCCAGGCGGTGAGATATATGAATCATCCCGACACCCTTGGAGGCCAAATCGCGCATGATCGTGAAGAGCTCCTTAATTTCCGTATCGGTTAAGGCAGCAGTCGGTTCATCAAGAATCAGGATCCGCAGGCTGTGTGAAACGGCCTTGGCGATTTCCACCATCTGCTGTTTGCCGACGGTCAATCGGGAAAGCAGATCGGTAGGGTCGATGTTCATCTTCAGCCTGGAAAACAGCTCTGCGGTCCGCCGGTTCTGTTCGCGCTTGTCGAGGAACAGGCCCATGGGCCCTGTGGGTTCCCGGCCTATGAAAATGTTCTGGGCAACGGTGAGATGGTCCATCATGTTCAATTCCTGGTGGATGATCCCGATGCCCATTTCCATGGCATGTTTCGGGTCCCGGGGATTGAAAAAATGGTCAAAATAGCGGATAAAGCCTGCGTCTTTCGAATTGATGCCCACGAGGACCTTCATCAGGGTCGATTTGCCGGCGCCGTTCTCCCCGACGAGAGCGTGGATCTCTCCCGCTTCGAGGTCGAAATCCACCTGCTTCAGGGCTTGTACACCGGTGAAGCGTTTGTCGATTCTCTCCATCTGCAGGATCTGTTGTCCCATTAGCGCACCTCGCGGACAGCCTCGTGATGATCAGGCAATTCTTCGGCTTAAAGGACAGGAACTGCTCATGATCCGTTAACGTAATTGTATGTCTTGCTTTAAAATATGTCAAGTCAGGCTGTTATTCCGGCGGATTCCGGAAGGTCGGCGTTCTGCAGGATGATGGAATTTTCCGTCGAGTTTCCCGGCCCGAAGAGTCCGGCATGCGCGCCGGCATCCTTTCCGGCGCCATATACACTTCCCTGCAGTGTAGCCTTTGCCAAGGTAAATTTGTATACTTTGTTTCCGCGGGAGGCGCCATGGAGAAAAGGCTGATCAGATGAAGTGCTTCCGGTTTCTGCCCTTGGCGGCAATGATGGTTTTTTTCATTATTTCCTGCGGCCGTTCTCCGGTTGTCATCGAAGGGGCAGGGGCCGCGGGAAGCGGTACGGCCGGTGAAGCCGCAGCGGTCATTTCCCGTCCCGCCTGGCCCGGCACAACGGAGGAAGTTCTCGCCTGTCACGCCGAACGTCTTCTGTCTCTCATGACGCTCAAGGAGAAATGTTCGCAGGTTCTCTTCATGCCATTGAACGGCAGCAGCCTGCCGGAGGAGGAGGCCGCAGTCCTTAGGGCTTTCAAGCCGGGCGGTATTATCCTCTTCAAGTTCAACATACCGGCTACTCTCAAAAAAGTGAAACTGTTTACGGCGGCTGTCAGTACGGCCGTATCGGCTGAAGGCGTGCATGTTGCGCCTTTTATAGCGGTGGATCATGAAGGCGGCATTGTTCAGCGTTTCCGCGATCTGATTACGATACTGCCTCCGCCTTCCGGGGCGGCTGAGACGATGACTCCGGAGGAGGCCCGCACCCTGTACCTTTCCTCGGCAGGGGAATTGAAGGATGCTGGCATTTCCATGAACTTGGGCCCGGTACTGGAGCCTTTAACGGCGGAAACCGGAAAACTGCTTGCGGGGCGTTCATTCAGCGCGGATCCGGATATTGCAGCCGCCTACGGCGGGGTTTTTATCGCAGCCATGAACGGGAAGGGTGTGCTTGCCGTTGCAAAACATTTTCCCGGTTCCGGCGGGGCGGATCCTCACGCGCTGTCCTCGGTTATCGATATCGGCGCCGAGGAGTTCGCCTCCCTGGTATACCCTTTCAGGGAGGCTGTGGAGAAATACGGCCTGCGCGGCGTCATGATGTCCCATGCATATGTGGATGGCGTGCCCGCGCTCATGTCCGCCGGACTCATCGAAGGAATGCTCCGGAAGGATATGAGGTTTACGGGCCTCGTTATATCGGACGACCTCATCATGTCCGGGCTTTCCAAATCCTACAGCATGGAAGATGCTGTGGTGATGGCAGTAGCAGCCGGCTGCGATATGGTCATCTACTCGGGCGGCAGACCTGCGGCGCTCCGCGACAGCCTGTTCAAAGCGGTACAGGAGGGAAGGCTGCCCCTCCCGAGGCTGAACCAGGCGGTAAGACGGATACTCATCGAAAAATTGCGTTTACAGGCGGCTGGTTAAAAATGATTGTCAGGGAAACCTGACGGTAACGCTTGTGCCGCCCTCCCTGGATATGCTGAGTTCGCCTTTAAGCTGAATGGTAAGGGCGTGGATGAGTTTCAACCCCAGGGACGGTGCCCTGCTTATGTCCGGAATTTCCGGCATGCCGATGCCGTCGTCCGCAATACGGAGGAGGTATCCGCTGTCCTCCGGAGCGAGGGAGACTATGATCTCCCCCTCCTCTCTTCCGGCAAAGGCGTATTTGAAGGCGTTTGTTGCGGCTTCGTTTATAATAAGGCCCACGGGCAGGACCTTGTCCACTTCGAGAAGCAGACGCGGAGGGATGCGGCATGAAATCCGGATTATCGAATTTTCTGCGGTCCAGGATTCCTCAAGAAAGGAAAGTATCGATGTAATGTAGGTCTGCGCGTTTATTCTGCCCTGTTCGACGGACCGGTAAAGCACTTCATGGAGCATGGATATGGAATGTACCTTGTTATCCAGATCCTTGATTATCTGCCGTGCCGGCCCTTCCTCCATGTGTGCTGTCTGAAGTTCCAGTATACCCTGAAGAATGAACAGGTTGTTCTTGACCCTGTGGTTTACCTCGCGGATGAGCATCATTTTTTCAGCCAGTGCATCTTCCAGCGCTTCGTTCGCCTTCCGGAGCTCGGAGGTCCTGTCTTCAACCCTTCTTTCCATCTCATCGCGTGATTTTCGTAATTCTTTTTCCACCAGGATGATTTCTGCGAGGCTGCTTATGCGGCTTAGCAGGAGATTGAGAAAATACCGCTTTTCATCCAGGCGGCGACTGATCATGGCCGGGTTCTCCCTGAAATCGAAAAAAATGCAGAGGGTGCCGGCCTGATCACCGCGCAGCAAGATCGGCAGGGATTCGCCTGTGGGCGTTTCGATAAAATCATCCGAAACGTATTCGCGGTCGAAAATCGAAATCTTCACATGTGCGGCGCCATGGTGTTCCCAGATTTCGGGAATAATCCGGGCTATGCTGCTGAAGAGGCTGTCCATGGCGCTTTCTTCCGAGGCATCGGGACCGATCAGGCTGGACAGGCTGTAGAGGCAGTTGAGTTCCCGCATCCGTTCCTTCTGATATTCGTTAACGTGCCTGAGTTCAGTCTCCATCTGCTTCTGGGCAAACACGAGACCTATGGCGTTGCCCAGGTCTTCGAAATAACGGACTAGGTCCGGGGTGAACATGTCCGTCCTTTTATCGTTCAGCTGCAGAAGCCCTATGATGGTATCACGGGAACGGAGGGGAATAAGAGCGACGGATTCATAGCCTTCCCCGTTGCACCGGTTTCTCGTTCTCGCCTGCCTTTCCTTTTCCGATGTGGTGGCAAGCAGTTTTGTGGTACTGTTGGTCCAGAAACTTCCAAAAGAAGTAAAAAACGGGAGGGAAGGATCCGTCCGGCTTTTTATGACATTGCCGCACATGCATTCAAGAACCGGATTGCCGCTCTCATCTTTCAGCAGGCGGCCCATACCGTTATAGGAGCAGAGGAAACGTTCCGCTTCCACAAAGTAGCCGGGAAAACCCTTTGTCACATAGTAAGGATAGTCGAAGCCGTCCCGGAGACGGATACCCGTCGCTTCCATGCCGGTCGCTTCCTTGATTATGGAAAGAGTTTCTTCAAGAGCTTCCGTTCTTTGGGCCGAGCTGTTTATAGCCTTCAGAATCCGTATAATGAGATCAAGCTTGGGGTATTTGCCCGACCCGGCAGACACATTTTCAGTGGACATGGGTATTTCATTTATCCAGCGAATCAATAGTATACCCTAACAATACATTTATCAATAATAGTTACTTTTTCGTCCCCATGGTATAATCATCTTCCATGAAGACCAAACTTACCAAGATTCTGGCTACCATACCGAGCGGCTGTGACGCCGCGTTTATACGAAAATTGTACGAAGCCGGCATGAATGCCGTGCGGCTCAATACCGCTCATCAGAATCCCGTCGAATCCCTCGAAGTGGTTCACCTTGTGCGTTCCGTTTCTCCCAATATCGCCGTACTTATCGATACGAAGGGACCCGAGGTCAGGGTGAGGGGAGTGGACACGCCCGTACCGGTTAAAACCGGAGATGAGATTTTCGTGCTTGGTCCGGATGCGAAGCCTCCCGCCGGCAAACCTTCCTTCTCCACGAGTTATCCGGGGTTTGTGGAGGAAGTTTCAGTGAGCACCGCCATTTTAATCGACGACGGTCTCATCGAACTCAGGGTTGAGGAGAAAGACGGGAACACTCTGCTTTGCAGGGCCTACAACAACGGTGAAATAAAGAAAAACAAAAGCATCAATACGCCGGGAAGCCACCTGAAACTCCCCGCGCTTCAGGAAAAAGACAAGGAGTATATCCAGTTCGCCATTGAGCACGATATAGATTTTATTGCCCATTCTTTTGTACGGAACAAGGAGGATATCATGGCCATCCAGGAGCTGCTGGATGCCGGACACAGCGCCGTAAAAATTATAGCGAAAATCGAAAACCAGGAGGGTGTGGATCATCTGGATGAGATCCTGCAGCATTCATCGGGGGTCATGGTGGCCCGGGGTGATCTTGGTGTGGAAGTGCCCCTGGAGAAGCTTCCGGCCATACAGAAACACCTCATCAGTACCTGCATAAAGGAGGGAAAGACTGTCATAACGGCCACCCAGATGCTCCAGAGCATGATAGAGAATCCGAGACCGACGAGAGCGGAAGTGAGCGATGTCGCAAACGCCGTTTTCGACGGTACCGATGTGCTTATGCTCTCAGGCGAAACAGCATATGGCAAATACCCGGCGGAGGCCGTGCGGGTCATGGCCAGAATAGCGGTGGAGGCGGAGGCGGTCAGGCCCGAGTTTAATTTCGTGTCCGAAGCGACATCGAACCAGATTCGCAGCTTCCTGGTGGAATCCGCGGCCAGGGCCGTAAAGGAGCTGCCCATCAAGGCCATAATCGCGGACACCATGACGGGAAAAGTCGCGAGAATACTTTCCTCCTACAGGCCGCAGGTGCCCATTTACGCCAAATCTCCCAGCGCCAGGACCGTCCGTGAGCTGGCCTTAAGTTACGGCGTGATTTCGGACCTTCAGGAAATGCAGGATTCCACCGACACCCTGATTAAGGCTTCCATAAACTCCCTGCTGGAGGAAGGACTGCTGCAGATTGAGGATCTTGTGGTGCTTATCGGCAGTCCCCCCGGTTCATCCGGTTCCACCAACTTTATTCAGATAACTTCCGCTTTCCTGGCCATGGCCGTGGTCTAGGCTTTAAAAATATTTTTGTATTGGATATTAAATATTTTATAAAAGAATGATAAACTGCTGGTTAAGTTTGTTCAGCACGCTTTTCAAAAGCGGATAGTCATATGGAGGTAAGCGATGGAAACAATCAATGATGTATTACGCCAGAAAGGCAGCGATATTTATTCCATTTCCCCGGATGCGGCGGTATTCGAGGCGGTAAAACTGGTTGCTGAAAAGAATATCGGAGCGCTGCTGGTACTTGATAAATCCGAGCAGGTCGTTGGAATTTTTACCGAACGGGATTATGCGCGGAAGATAGCGCTTCTCGGCAAAGACCCGAAAGCGACGCCTGTCCGGGATGTCATGACATCCAAGGTCATGTTTATCGAAGGCGATAAGAGCATCGACGACTGCATGGCTCTTATGACGAAACACAGATTCCGGCACCTTCCCGTGCTCAAGGTGGGAAAGCTCGTAGGGCTCGTTTCCATCGGCGACATCGTGAAGGCCGTCATATCGGGAAAAAATTTGCTGATAGATCAACTGGGGGAGTACATCGTCGGGAATTCCTGATAAAAAGAAGCAGGGGCCGCTTACAGCCCGGTTTTTGCCGCTTTTCTTTCCCTCATACGGGGCTTCGTCTGCAGCCTTTATACAGTTCTCCAGATCTTCCGGGATGTCATGGTATGCCGAAATTCCGGCTGTAATGGCAACCTTCGGGTCATTGTTCCCGCATTCCGTGACCCTTCTTGTCACAATTCCCCCGCTCCGTGCCGGCGCGATTTTCTTTATATTTGTTTTTTCTTCTGCTGCCCTAGGCTGATTTTCTCTGCCATGCTTCTGCCCGTGGTAAAGATTCTGTAATACGACGTGGATTTATGATCCTTGCGCAGCATAAATCAGCAAATAAAACTTGACTGGTTATTTAATGAGTGTTATGCTGAATCCTCAGATATATCAGATATCATAAACTGAATTAATAGGTACATAATGAAAGCTGCGTTTTTGGATAAACCCGGATCCCTGATTATTAAGGATGTGGATATTCCTGTTTTTGCGGATGACGAGGTTCTTATCAGGATCAGGGCAACGGGAATCTGCGGAAGCGACCTTCACTACTTCAGGGAAGGCAGGGTAGGCACGAATGTCATAAGGACCCCCCATATACTTGGTCATGAAAGTACCGGCGAGATTATTGAAACCGGCAAAGCTGTCAAGAACCTGAAAAAAGGAGACAGGGTCGCCGTGGAGCCGGGGGTTCCCTGTCTTCGCTGTGATCACTGCCTTAGGGGCAGATATAATTTGTGCAACGAGGTTAAATTCCTTGGAGCGCCTCCCAATCACGGCACCCTGCGCGAGTACATTGCCCATAAATCCCTGTTTGTGCACAAACTGCCCGACAACCTGTCCTTTGCGGAAGGCGCCTTTTTTGAACCGCTAGCCGTGGGCTACAATGCGATAGTGAAAAGCGGCATAAAACCGGGAGAAAGCGTGGTTATCACCGGGGCCGGTCCCATCGGCATAGTGTGCCTCATGCTTGCAAAACTGGCGGGGGCCGCAAGGATCACCATCCTCGACGTGGACAGGTACCGGCTGAAGATTGCGGAGAGCATGGGCGCTAATGAAACGCTGCTGCCGGAAGAAGCAAAGGCGCCGAGCCCTGTACATGACTGCGTAATCGAGGCTACGGGGACGGAGGAAGGACTGACCCTCTGCGTGGAATATCTCAAGAAGGGGGGCAGGATGGTTCTCGTGGGCATGAGCAACAGCCCCGTGAGCCTGAATACGATCGCTCTTCTCAGAAAGGAAGCGGCCATTTATACAGTGTACCGGTATGCAAATTATTACCAGCCTGTTCTCGAGCTCTTCCGGGCCGGTATCTCAATGTCAAACCGCTCGTGTCGCACAGGTTTCCGCTTGCGGAAATAGGGAAAGCCTTTTTAACGGCAGGCGATGCTTCTGCCGATAAGATGAAAGTTGTAGTAGAATAACAAACCATTTTCAGGCAAGGAGAAACATATGAAAGGATGTGCGGGAAAAATACTGCATGTTGATCTGACAAGCGGGAAGATTGAAGAAGAAAAACCGGATGAAAAATTCTACAGAAAATATTTCGGCGGCGCGTGCATGGGTGCCTACTACGTTATGCAGGGCGTGGCCAAGGGAACGGATCCCCTTTCTCCGGGAAACGTGCTCGCCTTCACCATCTCTCCCCTGACAGGCGCGGCGCTGAGCGGTGCTTCCAGGCACTGTGTCACTTCGAAATCTCCTCTCTCCGGCACCATCGCAAGCAGCGAAGCCGGCGGTTTCTGGGGTCCGGAGCTCAAGTTCGCGGGCTTTGACGGAATAATCATAAAGGGAAAATCCCCCAAACCCGTGTACCTGTGGATAAAGGACGGTGTCTGTGAAATCCGGAACGCCGAGCACATCTGGGGAAAGGTAACGGGCGATGCCCAGGACACAATCCGAGAAGAACTGGCGGACAACAGGACAAGAGTGGCTCTTATCGGGCCTTCCGGGGAAAAAACAGTCAGTTTTGCCTGTATCACGAACGAACTCAAGCATTTCAACGGCAGAAACGG
>SPDA01000460.1 GCA_004525155.1 Spirochaetales bacterium | reverse complement strand
TTCCCTTAGGGACCGCAGACATAAAAAGACAGGGAAAGGACATCACCATCATAACCTGGGGCCGCATGGCTCCGCGCTGCCTGAAGGTCGCCGAAAAAGCTGCCGGGGAGGGTCTGGCGGACTGCGAGGTAATCGATATACGCAGCCTCGTTCCCCTGGACAGGGAAACGATTATCAGCTCCGTAAAAAAAACCGGCAGGGCCCTCATCGTACACGAAGCCTGCCAGACCGGCGGGTACGGCGGGGAAATCGCCGCAATCATCGGTGACAGCGAAGCCTTCTTTTACCTTGATGCACCGATCAAGAGGGTCGGAGGATTCGATGTACCCATACCCTACAATCCCAAACTGGAGGCAAGCGTGGTTCCGACGGAAGAAAGGATAACTGCGGCCCTTCAGGAACTGATGAGGTAAGGGTATTATGGCAAACTCGATAATCATGCCAAAAACGGGCATGGCCATGGAAACAGGCGTTATCATCCGGTGGCTGAAAAAGGAAGGCGACGCCGTTAAAAAAGGCGAACCTGTGGCGGAAATAGAAACCGACAAAACAGCCATGGAACTGGAATCGGATTATGAAGGAGTCATCCTGAAAATCCTGCGATTGGAAGGGGAAACCGTACCGGTAACCGAGACCATAGCCTGGATCGGAAAACAAGGGGAAGCGGTACCGGCGGCTCCGCTTCCGGAATCCGCCAGGACCGACAAACCGCAGGAGACGCCGGCCGTGCAGACTTCCGGCGTTAATCACGGATTTTCCGACGGAGCCGGGGTAAGAGGAAAGATCCCGGCAACGCCTGCTGCCAGACGCAGGGCCCTGGAACTCGGCATCGGCTTGAGCAGTATTTCATCCCTGCCGGAACGCGGGTATCTTAAAGCGGCGGATGTGACCGCTGCGGGTGCCTTCGGGAATTCTTCCGTAAAAGTGAGCGCCACACCTCTGGCCAGGCGGATAGCCGAAACAAGGGCAATACCTCTGGAAAAGGTTGCGGGCAGCGGACCGGGCGGTAAAATCATTAAGACAGATGTGCTTTACCTGAATGGTATGGGGACGGAGGCAGGAACCGGCCCGCAGACTACAGCGGCAGACAGCGTTATCCCCCTCACCTCCATACAGAAGATTACCGCGAAACGCATGTTCCAGAGCCATTCCGAAATACCGGTTGTGACCATTGCCATGAACGCGGATGTAACGAAACTGGTCGATCTCCGCAGTCAGCTTAATGAAGAACTCGACGGTATAAAAATAAGCATAAACGACTTCGCCGTAAAGGCCGCGGCCCTCGCCCTCCGGCAGCATCCCAGGCTCAATGCAGAGTTTGCCGGTGATCATCTCCTGGCCAGGGGAAACATAAACATCAACATTGCCGTTGATACCGACCAGGGTCTGATGGTGCCCGTTATCCGGAACGCGGACCTTCTGCCGCTTGCATCCATATCCGTGCAGAGCAGATCTCTCGCGGAAAAAGCGCGCAGCCGCAAACTGTCACCGGAAGACATGCAGGGCGGCACCTTTACCATATCCAATGTCGGCATGCAGGGTGTTACTTTTTTCACCCCGATCATTAACCAGCCCCAGACCGCAATCCTCGGCGTGTGCGCCATTGAAGAGAGGCTCGTCAAGGTCCAGGGCGATATACAGGAGCGGAAAATCATGGGCCTTTGCCTCACCTTCGATCACAGGGCGCTGGACGGGGCGGAAGCGGCCCGGTTCCTGCAGACCCTGAAAATTTATCTGGAAAAACCACTGAAACTTTTAACAGGGAGATGAGCATGAAAACCACCTTACTCGCGGGCATCGATATCGGAACAACCGGCGCCAAGGGAATCGTTTTCGACATGCAGGGAACCCCCCTGGGAAGCGCTTATTACGAGTACCCCTGCACCTACCCCAGGCCGAACTGGGTGGAACAGGATGCCGAACACCTGGTAAGCATGACCCTGAAAGCGATGAAAGAGGCGGTCGCAAAAAGCGGCGCCGACCCGGAAGCGATAGCCTCCATCTCCATTTCCGCCCAGCGCTGCTGCGGCATTTTCCTTGACGGGGATGAACGCCTGCTTAGGCCCATGATCTCCTGGCAGGATAACCGTTCTTCCGATGAGGTAAAAGAAATCGCCGAAAAAATCGACCCTGCCGCGTATTACGGTATTACGGGTTTTCCCAACAGCACTACCTGGCTCCTCTCCAAAATAATGTGGGTGCGTAAAAATGAGCCGGAGGTCTGGAAACGGGTGAAACGTGTTGTGCAGATGCACGACTATTTCATGCGCGCCCTCGGCTCTGACGATTATTTTGTGGATTACAATGACGCCGGGTTTTTCGGGCTCTTCGATGTAACGAAGCAGACCTGGAGCGCGGAACTGCTATCCATGTTCGACATCGACAAGTCGGTTCTGCCTGTACCGAGCCCGTCTTGCTCCGTTATCGGTAAAGTATCCCGGCAGGGCGCCGAACTTTCCGGCCTGGCACCGGGAACCGTAATCGCCGCCGGTGCCGGCGATCAGAGTGCGGGATCTTTGGGCGCAGGCATCACAGAAAAAGGCAGGCTGTCCATTTCCATGGGCACAGCCGGCGCCGTTACCGCATTTCTCGAAAAACCGTTCCGCGACCCGGCCGGCCGCATGATGGTAACTAACTGTACAATGACGGATCGCTGGCTTTTGGAAGGTTACCAGGCCGCGGCCGCAAGCGTATACCGCTGGTTCAAGGACGAAATCGCGGCACTCGAAACCGCGGAAGCCGGCCGCACCGGTAACAATCCCTTCGATGTACTGAACGAAATGGCGGCGAAAGTTCCGGCCGGGGCGAAGGGCCTGCTGCTCCTGCCCTACTTCGCCAGCGCCGGCACCCCGAGATACAACTCCGACGCAAGAGGCGTGCTGTTAGGTCTTACCTTTGCCCATGACAGGGCATGCCTGGCAAGAGCTTTTATGGAAGGCATAACTCTTGACATGAGGGACATGATCGAAGGAATCA
>SPDA01000325.1 GCA_004525155.1 Spirochaetales bacterium | reverse complement strand
GCATCACTGTCCGCTTCTTTAAGCGAACTGGAAAACCTTTCAGGTCTTTCAGGCAGAGCTTCCGTCAGCTTTGCCGAGTATGACAAACTGAAAAACCGGATACATCTTACCATAGCAGTGAGTGGTTTTCCGGAGATAAAGCCCGGTCTCTGACCATCTGAATCGGAAGAACTCCTTAAAAGGCTTGAAAACGTTAAAATAAGGGTGGACCGGGCAGGCGTTCCCTTCCCCGCATATGAGGGTAAAAAACAGGCCCTGGAAAGCATGGTGCAGGCAGGGAAATCCCTCGCCGCCATCGGGGAGCTGGAGTACCGGAAAAAGGAACTTGAAACCCGGCTTAAGCCGGCACGGAAACTGCTTATGCAGAAAAGTTCCGGCAGCATCATTTCGGTTCTGCTCGGCCTTCTGTGCGCGGGGTCTGCGGTGTATTCCTATGCTACGTATGGCGACGCGGCGGGCCAGTACAGAAGCGCCTCAAGCAGCAGCGCCGCGGAAGAGGGAAGGACGGCCCTCACGGTTCACAGGATTCTGTTTTACGGAGGTATATCCCTGGGCGCTGTATTGATTCCAACGGGAGGTTTTAATCTCATCGATCCTCAGGATAAACGGGGTATCAAGTCGGCCAGGAGCGCGGTAACGGAACTGGAAAAAGATTTAACCGGCATAAAGGCGCAGATTCGGGAACTTAAGAAAAACGCGGGGACGATACAATGAAAAGAGGAACAGTTTTATTGGCAGTCATTGCCCTGTTCGTTGCCTCCTCTGTCTTAGTCTTCTCCTGCCTGCCGAATGTGATGTTCGATAATCCCTACGACAGCGACAGGGACGTCAAGATGACACTGAACTCACCGCTGGACGAACAAACGGACGTACCACTTCCCGTTGTACTGTCCTGGAACGTGGAATTCAATAATACCTCAAATGACGGTAATGACTTTCTTGCCCTTCTGCAGACACTCTTCGAGATGGACCCGGGTTTTACCCGTTACCCCTGCCAGGTCCAGGTGAGCGAGAGCCGGGGATTCAGCAGTACCTTGAAAGATGAGGTCGTTTCGGTGCTTGAAGAGGATGCCCTCGATAAGGGTAATTTTACCTACGCCTATACCTTTTCCTATTCCGGGTCGACCGTGTCCGACCTGTACTGGCGTGTCAGGGTGCAATACGACACCGCCGCTTACGGTTCCTGGAGCGATACCT
Organism: Spirochaetales bacterium; assembly: GCA_004525155.1. Classification (GTDB taxonomy): domain Bacteria; phylum Spirochaetota; class Spirochaetia; order SPDA01; family SPDA01; genus SPDA01. The sequence continues at coordinate 2,711 of SPDA01000325.1, read as the reverse complement.
GGACTTTCACCCGTATCGGCGGCACCGGGGCGGCGAATGAAGCAGCCGCTTCCGCCGACTGTTACATCACCAACGATTCTACCTACGAATCCTTAAACTATGGAAGCGACGAGTATCTCAGGGTCGGCAACCTTCCCTACGATACAACCAGAGAATATTATTTTCTTCTCAAATTCGATTTGACCTCGCTTCCTCCCGTCGCGTCCTCCGCATCGATACGGCTTTTTGCTGTGGGATCTTCAACTTCAGGATATCCCACATCCCTCATGGTTTACAGGATTCTGGGCAGCTGGTCCGAGTCCATTGTTACCCACAATTCCAGGCCTTCCTACAGCAGCGTGTATTCAGGATCCTCCTCCATAAATTACTGGCCTTCCGCTACCGATGGAAGCTACCTCGACATAAACATAACGAGCCTGTACAACGACTGGATGGATGGCACTTACACGAATTACGGCGTGGCTGTCGTACCTGGTACGTCCTCCGTGAACCTTTACCAGAAGGATTTTATCAGCAGGGATTCGGCAGTCTATCCCGAGTATAAACCCCTGTTGATAGTGACCGAATAAGGGTTCGCGGCAGATGGCGTAAGCGGGAAATTTTTCACCCTACCGTTTGACATTTACGGAATTTACACTACAATAATGCCATGTGCGCCGAGATTAAGAAAAAGCCTCTTATCATGAAACAGCCGCTCATGCAGCAGATGATGTATGCGCTTATCCCGATTCATCTGGCGGCGATTTATTTCTTCGGCTGGAGGACCCTCCTCATTGTTGCTGCAGTGGATGCGGCGGGTTTTCTCTTTGAATACATTTTCGCCAGGGTTTACAAACAGCAGGTGTCAAGCGCCGTTTTTGTGACAAATGCGCTTTTCGCCCTGTCCCTCCCGCCGACCATTCCCATTTGGATAGCGATCCTGGGCATAGCCTTCGGCATTGTCTTCGGGAAAATGGTTTTCGGCGGTTTCGGCAGGAACATCTTCAACCCTGCGATAACGGGCAGGGCCTTTGTGTACGTGAGTTTCGGGGTGTCGATGACGGGCAGGTTCATACAGCCCGTGACCGGCGGGGTTCTGCGCGGTTTCGCCGTCTGGGCGCCTTCGACCGCACCCGACGTTCTTACGTCCACCACTCCCCTCGCCATCCAGTACGGCGGAGAATCCGTGCCGTGGCTCAAGCTGCTGCTCGGTAACACCTCCGGTTCCATGGGCGAGACCTGCGCCGTGCTCATTATTTTGACGGGGCTCTACCTTGTCATCAGAAAAACGGCAAGTTTCCGCATCATCCTGGGCGGGCTGCTGGCATATGCGGCGGTGCAGGCTGTTTTCTGGCTGGCCGGTCTTGGTAAGCCGATGGACCCGCTGCATGGTATAGTCAGCGGCAGTCTTCTCTACGGCCTCGTATATATGGCAACGGACCCCATTTCCTCCTCCCAGACTACCGAAGGGGGCAGGTGGATCTTCGGCTGCTTCGTGGGAGCGCTTATAGCGCTTATAAGGACCTTTTCTTCGTGGCCGGAGGCGGTCACTTTCGCCATACTTATTGCCAACATGTTCGCTCCCCTCCTCGATTACGGCATGAAACAGGCCAAACAGGCCAGGGCTGGGAGGGCTAAACCGGCATGAACGATAAAGGTTTTTACAAGTTGCGGATATATCCCATTCTTTTTATGGTGCTTTTTACCCTTGTCTGTATAGCTCTTGTCTCGGGTATATTCTTAAGAACGCAGGACAGGGTCAAACTGAACGAAAGCCTGTTCCTGAGAAGAGCTGTGCTGAACGCGGCCGGTATCGCCATGCCTCAGGATCTCGCTGCCATAAACGAGCTGTACCTGAAACGGGTAAGGGAAATACCGCCGGGCGGCCAGGAAGCGGGCGCGATATCCTATTTCGAACTTCTGGATGAAAACGGCATCCTGGACGGGTATGCCCTTTTCAGCTACGGGCCTGGCCTGTGGGGTGAGATTACCGCGGTTATTGCCTTTGATAAGGACAAAGCCACCCTGAAGGGTGTCGAGTTCATCAAGAACAGCGAAACCCCGGGTTTGGGTGCCCGTATTATGGAAGCCTGGTTCAAGGATCAGTTCCGGGGTAAAAAAGGACCCTTCAAGCTGGTCCCGGAGGGTACTCCCACAGGTCCCGGCGAAATGGACGCCATTACAGGGGCATCGAGAACTTCGGAATTCGTGCGGAACATCATCAACAACGGAATAATCAATGCCGCAAAAGTCGGTACGGCCGGCGAAGGGGGCAGCAATGGCTAAAGCGAGGAAGATTTTTATCGAAGGCATCGGTACGAAAAACCAGGTATTCGCTTCGGTTCTTGGAATTTGTTCCACGCTGGCAGTAACAAACTCCTTGCGGAATACCATAGTAATGACCATGGGCGTACTGTTCGCCACATCCCTTTCCAGTTTTACCATATCGATTTTCCGGAAGCTTATACCTTCCCGCATCCGCATGATGGTAGAGACGCTGGTAATGGCGACGTTTGTCATCATTATCGACATTGTTCTCCGGGCTTTCCAGCCGGACATATGGCAGCAGCTCGGCCCCTATGTGGGTCTCATCCTCACCAACTGCATACTCATGGGCAGGGCGGAAGCTTTCGCTCTGGGCAACCCGCCCGGCGCTTCCCTCATAGACGGATTTGCCGCGGGCCTCGGCTACACCTATGTGCTTGTTATCATCGCGTTTTTCCGTGAACTTC
>SPDA01000332.1 GCA_004525155.1 Spirochaetales bacterium | reverse complement strand
TCCGAACCGCCGGCCCTCATTCTCGTCTGTTTCCTGTTCATGACAGGGCTGTTTTTTCCGGCCGCCCATGCCGGCGCGGAAACCGTTCCGGTTATCGACCTGCGGCTCGCAAGCGCCATTACACTTTTAAACGAAACCGATGTAAGCTTGGCGGCCGTCGGCACCGGTATCCTGGGATTCTCGGCCAGGGGCAATAAAAACGTTAAAGCGGAGTTCTCCCTGGAGGCTGTTGCCGGAGACACGGCATTCATCAATGTCCGCAGGGCCTATGTGAAAGCGAGGTTTCCTTTTCTGCGTCTTACGGCAGGCAAAGCGCCGATGTCCTGGGGAGACGGAACCGCCTACAATGCCGGAGACGTGATGTTCAGGGATTACGAGGCCTCCTCCGACTTCATGTCCGAAACCCTGCGGGACAATGCGATGTGGCTTGCTTCAGCGTATATTCCCTTCGGCCCCTTCTCCTTCTTCGAAGCTGTATTTTTCCCGCCGCCGCTTAACCTGTCGGAACTGTTCGCAAACCCGGCGGCCCCGCCGGTATCCCTGAGCAAGGCAGGGGCAGGCGGCAGATTTTATTTCAAGGCGGGCGGTATCAAAATCGAGCCGGGGTATGTGTACGATGGCAGGGGCATGGTCCATCTTCCATACTTGAGCCTGCAGGGGAACCTCGGCGCTGACTGGAACATTTCCGCTTCCGTTGCCGTACCTTACAGGGATGCCAATCCGGATAACGTGTATGAGACTCTCGATATAAGCTGGGGTTTGTTTTATCTCCTGTCTTTCAGAAGCGGCGGTTCCCTCTCCATGAGGCTCGAGGGGATAATCCGTCCATCCGCCGCCTGGACCGAAGATGAGTCCGGAGACTACGGCCTCCTCCTGTACCCGGAATTAATCTGGGCTTCAGGAAGCGGTGTTTCCCTCATGCTGCGTTCGGTAATATCGCCTGTGGACCTTTCCGCCCTCATCATGCCGGGTGTGACCTGGAACGTATTTCAGGGTTTTTCCCTGCTGGGATTTGTAAGCATACAGGCCGGGGAGGAAAAGGATCTGTACGGTTATCCGAAAGCCGGGTGGCTCACTTTTACCGCCGGCATTCAGTACCGGTATTGAATCCGATTTATCCCCCGTTGAACTCGTGTACAGCATCTAACATGGCGGCGATATTTTTCACAGGCGTTTTCGCCATGACATTGTGAATCGCATTGAAGACGAAACCGCCGCCTTTCGCAAACAGTTCGCAGCGCTCAAGCACCTCCCTTCGCACCTCCTCCGGTTTGCCGAAGGGCAGGGTCCACTGGGTGTTCACGCCTCCTCCCCAGAAGACGATATCCCTGCCGAATTCACGCTTCAGGAATTCCGGCTCCATGCCTCGGGCCGAAAGCTGGACGGGATTGATGATATCGAAACCGCATTCGATAAAAAGGGGAATGAAATCGGGAATGGACCCGCAGGAATGCTTCATGATTTTCCACCCGGTGTGGGCATGGACCCAGTCGTTCGTCCGCCTGTAATGAGGCAGGTAGAGTTCCCTGAAGGTCTGCGGACTGCAGAAGGAGCCGTCCTGGGTGCCGAAATCGGTCCCGCAGGTGAAAAGAATATCGATGGTATTCCCGACCGTATCATACAGTTTCTGAAGGTTTTCCAGCGCCGTATCGATCTGCTTTTCGAATATGTTGTTTACAAAATCCCTGCGGCTGATGGTGGAAATATACCATTCGGTGATGTCCCTTATCCCCTTGGGATATTTTATGGCCGGGCCGGGAACATTAGCGATATCCCCGATGCCGGTGCCTCCGAGAACGCAGATGCCCGCCTTCCCTTTCCGGTTCGCGCTGTCTGCCGCGGTTTTGATGGTCCGGAGATCCTCATCGGAAACGGGCCCGAACTCTTCGAGATTGTCTTCGAGTTTCAAATCCCTGTCATCGGCGGGAAGCGGGCCCTGGCGGATAATTTCGTCGAAAAAGAAACCGCTCGAAGGCATGACCCCGCTGGCGGGGGCGCTCACATCGCCCTGGGGATAAATATAGGTATTCCCTTTACCGTCAACGGTCGTGTTGAAATCCCCCGCCACAAGGACTACCTGTCCCCACGGGGCCTTCCACTCTTTCCAGTTCCCGTTTTTGAATCCGAACCAGGTTACATCGCTTGCAACACCTTCAACATCGGTTCCGATAATTTCAGCCAAATCGTCCTCGATTAAGCCGAGACACTGGTACGGTTCATGCATCTTTACAGGCACATCCGGGAGCCCGTAAAACCTTCGCAGGTTTTCGATGCAGCTTACATGCATTCCCGTTTCAGTGGTCGATCCAAAATCCACAGGAAGCCGGTCCGCCTCCCTGTGCGCCAGGCTGACGCGGACCCTCTCTTTCGATGTCATAACCATCTCCTCATGGGTATCACAAAACTTTATGATCCCCGTATAAAAAAACCTGCAGGGCCAGCAGGGCGGCCCCGATTAACGAAGAACGGGTTTTCAGCGTCGAAATGAGTATCTCGACATCCCCCTTTTCGAAAAACGCCGTATTGCTGAATACCTTCGAAACCAGCGGCGGAATTAGGAGATTGTCGAATTCGCTTATTTCCCCTCCGATTATGATGTAGCGCGGATCAAAATTGAGCAGAATATTATTGATGCCGACGGAAAGATACCCGAGATATAAATCCCAGACCTTACGTGCCTGCCGATCCCCGGCCAGCAGTTTTTGATGAAATTCCTCCGTACTTGAAATTACGCTGCTGCCCTTCTGATTATAATTCCGTATCAGGGCTCCGGAGGCGGCGTAGATTTCCCAGCAGTCGTTTCCCCCGCAGGTACAGGCTATCCCGTTGGAGGCGACGGTCGTATGACCGATTTCCCCTGCCCTCCTTTTGTTTCCCTTGTAGAGGTGCGTCCGAATCGCTATTCCGGCGCTGATTCCCCGGTTAATCGACAGGTATACAAAATTCTGCTTATGCCGGGCGACACCGAAGGTGATTTCCGCAAGCGCGCCGGTATTAGCCTCATTCTCCACGTAAAGCGGAAAGGGAAAAAGTTTTTCAAAAGGCTTGAAATCTATATGTTTCATTTCCGCGGAATCAAGCAGATTCGGCGCAAGTTCCAGTATTTTCAGCTTTTCATTAACCGTACCGGGAAGGGCGAAACCTATGCCTATCACCCTCTTCTGATCGATGCGGTGTTTTTTCATCATGTCGAAGCAGATGGTTTTTATTTTATGGATGGTTTCGTCTCTCGAAGTGAACGATTTATAATCAAGCGAATTTTCCGCAATTACCTCCGCGTTGAGATTTACAAGGATAATCTGAATCCTGTTGCTGGAAGTCAGATGGTTTGATGCGAAATCGACGCCGAAGGCGTAATTCGCGTTCGGGAGAAAGCGGACAAGAACCGGCTTCCGGCCTCCTGTCGAATGTGCAGTCCCCGCTTCTTCAGCCAGCCCGTTTTCGATTAACCGGTTTATGTTGCTGATTATGGTGGTAATACTGATCTTCGTTCTTCGCACGATTTCCTGTTTGCTTATCTCCTTCTCCCTCATGAGAAGGCGGAGTATCTTCCTGTAATTTGAGGTTTTGATTTTTTTCATATCGGAATTGATATCGCCGGACATTTTATTTTTCAGGATATAGTAAATGATGCGGATGCAATTGTCAACGATAATAAATTGACTTTATAAAGAGAGTTGACAAAGTCCTTACCCATGTTATATCATTAAGCCATACTTTATTTACCAAAGGAGACATTTATGAAAAGTTTAAGACGGGTGCTGATAATCACGGCACTATTTCTCCTCCTGCCGGGAATTGCCGTTTTCTCCGGCGGAACAAAGGAAGCCGGAAAACAGGCCACTGT
>SPDA01000548.1 GCA_004525155.1 Spirochaetales bacterium | reverse complement strand
CAAGGGACCTGTCGTCTGTCGTGCTGTCGGTCACGGGGCATACCGCTTTCGAGGCCCCTGTGCTGCCGATCAGATCCGGAACAAGATAGGCACGGTAATTCCTGTCGTCGTTTTCTCTGGAAAAAGTAAAACCCCTGAGGGCCTCATAAAATGAACAGATTTCTTCAAGACTGATTATCTCGTCAGACGCGGAAGCGGCTTCGTCCGCAAGAAGGCGTCGCACGAGTTCAACGATGATGGAAGCTTCCGTTTCCGGATTCACGCTCAGAAGGGACAGGCTGTCCGACAGACTGCCGGACAGAAGTGCGCCTGTTTGTGCGTCCAGGAGTGAAACCGCGTACCGGGCTGCCTGGAAGAGACCGTTGCCGGCGGCCGTAATACTGCCGGCGGCAAGTTTCACAGCATAATCGTACACGGAACCGTCCAGCAGGGGCAGGTACCGTATGCCCGGGACGCTGTCCGTTTTATCCCCGGCGGTGAAGACCTCCCACAGACTTAAGGTGTCTTCTTCCGGGCGTAATCCTGAAAGCTCCCCGAGGAAAGTTGCTGCTTTCAAGGCTTCCTCCTTTTCGTACCCTCCCCGTCCGGTCAGGTCATCCAGGGCATGAATAAAAAGAGCGCGGCTGTAGGCTTCCCTGCCCGGGGTATCCGCCGGAAGACCGGCCGCTGCTGGGTGCAGAGCAGAAAGCCCCAGGAGTTCTGCTAGGGCCGCTTTTCTTCCGGCCCTGTCGGGGGCCATTAAAAGCCAGCGAAAATCTGCGGCCAGCGCAATAACCGAATCCGGCTCGGCCGACAGCCCGGTAAGGAATTCTTCAAACAGAGTATCCGCTTCCTCTGCGGTAACAGGCCTGTCAGGAAAATACAGCCGGTCGAAAGTATAAAAGGCCTCGGCTGCGGTAAAGAGGGAAACAGCCGGAATACCGCTGTCGGCAATTCCGCTGTAGATATCCGTAACTGTCAGCGGCGGAAGAGTGTTCCATAAAGCCTCGATAAAAAGTTCCTCTTCTTCGCTGGTAAAGGAGCGGAAATCCTGCCTGAAGTTCCAGGCCTTAGCGTCCCCATCGACAAGGAGGATGTCCGCCTGCCGGAAGAGTAACTGCGCCTGGGTAATTATGGCGTCCGTAAATCCGAACGCTCCTGTATCGAGTCCCAGACCGGAGAGCATTGACGTGAGTTCCGTTTCCCAGTCCAGCCTCGAGAGATCCCTGTCATCACCCGCTTTGGTAAGCACGGCGCGGGCCAGCCCGGTACCGGCAAAGGCACAGAGGGTTTTCACGAGCTGTTCACTCTCCGCCCCGAGATCAAGCGCGGTCCGGCCTGTAAAGCGGGGTACTCCGCCGACGGGCCTTTCTGTGCTTCCGGATTGAATAATCCCGAAGGCCGCGAAAATTCTTGTCAGGAGGGTTCCTGAGGCCAAAGCGTCTGAAGCCTCCTTCACCTCCGCTGACCAGGTACGCATGTCCAGAAGCCCGGCTTCCGCGAGGTCCAGGTCAGCCTCCGCCGCTGCCCCGGTAAGGGGCCTGGAAAAATGCAGGGCGGCGAATTCTCGCAGGCTGTCAAGGTACGCTGATGCGGTTTGAAGGACATAGGCAGGCAGCACGTTTTCCGCCCGGACGAGGGTCCCGTTCATGTCGGCGAGAATTCCCGCAATGTCCGTCCTGGTTTTATTTTTCCACAGGCCGTCCCTTTCGAATAATCCTGCGGGATCACAAAAGTCAGGTATTAAGGAAGTTCCCGGCGATGCGATGCCTGAAGAGACGAAGGTATCGGCAAGTGCCCTTGCCGCATCAGCAGCCGCCTGTTTTCTCAAACCCGGCGACAGTCCGGCGTAGCTGTTCAGCAGGCGGCAGCCTTCCCCGGCCCTCCGGGCGGTCCGGGCTTCTTCGCTGAGTAGGAGCCGTGCAAGGTCGAGACCCTCCATGATAAATGTTCCCCTGCCGGAGAAGAAATCGAGAGTATAAGGATCCGATTCTCCCAGTCTGCGGAAATCCTCCGCAAGCGCGCTCATAGCTAAACCATCGTTCTCCGGTGCCGAAAATACTGCGAGAATGGCATCGAGGCTCCCGGCAACGGAGTTTACGTGTTCCAGGTTTATGGAAATACCATTCTTCTTTGAATAAACATAAAGGGCGAATGCCAATGACCTGACCCTGTTACCGGTCTGTGCCCCGTCCGCCAGGTCCGCCGGATCGAGGTCTCCCAGGACCTCCTGACCCTGTGAAACCAGCATACCGCGCAGCAGGTTCAGAGCCGCCCTTTCCAGGTCAGCCAGCCCGGTCCAGTAATCCTTTTCCGCCTCCAGGGCCCGTGCTTTCATTATTTCCGCACATTCCGTGAAAGTGAAATCCTTGCGGGTCAGCCCGGTTTCCCGTTCCAGCCACCAGGCTGGTCCCGGGGCGTGCATAATGGCGATGGCGCTGATCCTCTCGTCGAGCTCCGCGGCAGTGCGGGAAACAATTTGTTCAGCCATGGCCCTGATCCTGACCTCGTAATACCAGGCAAGATTATTGCCGTCCTGCTCCTTCCCGGCTTGAATCGCGTCAAATTCCCGCGTGAAGGCGTCAAGCAGTTCATCTTTCTCCTGCT
>SPDA01000425.1 GCA_004525155.1 Spirochaetales bacterium | reverse complement strand
GATATGGGATATATAACTGTTTTACGGGATCAGGACGCCAGACGGATTGCCGCCGGCGAAGTCATTGAGCGGCCCGCTTCGATCGTCAGGGAACTCCTGGACAATGCCCTTGACGCGGGAGCCGCGGAAATCGAAGTGCACCTGCTCGAAGGCGGCATAAGGGAAGTACGGGTCATTGATAACGGCAGCGGCATGGACAGGGAAGACCTCGATCTCTGCTGGCGGCCCCATGCCACCTCGAAGATACGCTGTTTCGAGGACATCTATACAACACGGACCCTGGGATTCCGCGGCGAGGCCCTTTCCAGTATTGCAGCCTGCTCCCGGCTTACCCTCACCACCCGGCGGAAGGCGGCACCCTCGGCTTTCAGGCTGCGCCTGGCCGGAGGCGGTACGCAAAGCCTGGAAGAATGCACCGGCAGCGAGGGTACGGTCGCGTCGGTTCAGGATGTCTTTTACGCAATGCCCGGCAGAAAAAAGTTTCTCAAACGCCCCTCCACCGAGGCTTTCATGTGCAGACAGCAGGTGATTGAGAAGGCCATCCCCCCCCCTTCCGTATCTTTCAGACTCTTTTCCGAGGGCGAACTCAAGTTTTTTCTGCCGCCGGGAGATCTCGCCGAAAGAATACGGTTAATCCACCCGGATATTCCATGGGACAGCCAGATTTACGATATAGAGGATTCGGAAAATCTTCATATTATCGCGGGCCATCCCGGTATCGCCCGGCGGGACAGGAAGCTCATACATATTTTCGTAAACGGCAGAAAGATAAACGAGTTCGCGCTGGTGCAGGCGGTGGAATACGCCTTTTCAGACCACCTTCCCGGCGGCTCCTATCCGGTAGCCTTTGTTCTCCTCACCGTCGACCCCAAGGATGTGGACTTCAATATTCATCCCGCCAAGAGGGAGGCCAAATTCAGAAATCTGCCTGAACTTCACCACGCGGTACTCGCAGCCATCAAAAATAAGCTGGCTGTAAAACCATCCCTCTCCGGCAGTTCAGGAAGCTTCGGCAGTTCCGCGCACCCCCTTTTCGTTTTCGAAAGGGCGGCGTTTCCGGTTACGGCCTTCAACCGCGCGGAGTTCGAACCCGCGGCTCCGGCAGAAGCCTACGCCGGCGCCGGACAGCAGGAGATCCAGTACATCGGCCAGGTCTTTGGCCTGTTTCTGATCGCCATGGAGGGGGACACCCTTTATTTCATCGATCAGCACGCCGCTCACGAAAGCATTCTTTATTCCATGTACGAGGAAAAGAAGCCGGCTGTCCAGACGATGCTCACACCCATTTCGCTTACCCTGGAGGAGGACGAAGAGCCTTCCTTTGCCTCTTCAATCGACGCGTTCGGGGAACTCGGTTTTACCATAAAAGGAAAAGGCGCCGGCAGCTATGAGATCCATACCCTGCCGGAGATAGTTCTCGGCGCGGAAGACGCCGCGGTCTCTTTCATCAGGGAAAACAGGGGAACGCTTGAGGATCTAAAAAAAGTGCTCTACGCCGGCCTGGCCTGTAAAAAGGCAGTCAAGGAGGGCGAAACCCTGGACAGTCTCACGGCCCGGGACATAATAAACCGGGTCTTTCTCGAAGGTTTGACCCGCTGCCCCCACGGCAGACCGATATTTTTCTCGCTCGGCAGGGAGCGTATGGCGGAACTGGTGGGAAGAACAGGACCCGCTTTTTAACGCAAACCCGTCATTTTTTTAGAATGACGTCTATTTCATCCTTTTTTTCATAGGCGGGGTTCTTTTCGAGGAGCATCGTGAGGATTGTCTTTCCCGCGGCCTCGTTGCCCTGCTGAATCATCAGAAGACCCTGCTGGTAGTAGGCGTCCCAGTAATTCGGCGACAGTTTTATAAGCTTGGTGAATTCCTCCATGGCCCGCGTAAACTGCCGGGTTTTGATAAGCCCGATGGCCATTTTGTAGCGGATGTCCGGGTCCGCCGGCGCCTGTGCCAGGGCTTTTTCGTAATGCCGCACGCTGTCGTCGAACAATTCCATTTTGAAATATAGGTTGCCGAGGTTGGTGTTCACTTCCAGGGATCTGTCATCGAGCCTGTAGGCCTCGAGAAGGTTTTTGCGCGCCTCGGGCATGTTGTCCTGGTTCATGAGGATAACGCCGAGGTTGATATAAGGCTTCACGTAGGTCCTGTCTTCCTTTATGGCCTGGGTGTACAGGGAAACGGCCTGATCGATAATGCCGAGTTTTTCCGAAACCTCCGCCAGTGTGTAAAGATAGAGAGCCGAATTAGGTTTGAGTTTTACCGCGGCGGCGGCATAGGTCATCGCCTCGGGGAGATTGTCGAGCCGGAGCTTGACCTGGGAAAGATTGTAATTGTTGAGGGCATCCATGGGAGAGATCTGTACGGCCTTTTCAAAATATATTTCCGCCTCGCGGAAATTTTCCTGGCGGAAAAGCGCGGTGCCCAGCTGGACTGCGTAGGCCACCTGCTGGGGATTAACCTGATAGGCTTTTTTGTACGACACAATGGCGTTGGCGTAATCACCCTTTTTGCGCAAAAGCTCCCCGATTTCGTAATGGGCAAGGTCGAAGTTCGAATCCACCTGCACCGTCCTCCTGAAGGATGCCAGGGCCCTGGTGTCGTCATTGAGGAAGGTCAGGCTCTTCCCCAGCCGGTAGTGGGCATTGGCGAAATCCGGCTTCTTGTTGATGGAACCCTCGAAGGACTGCCGGGCCTCCTCGTACCGTTTCGCATTGTACTGTGCCGTGCCGAGGTCATAGAGAATGAGATAATCTTCCGGGTTGAGCCGGGAGGCGTCCTTGAATTCCCGTATGGCCTGGTCGTAATTCTTCGCGTCCTTGTAGATCTGGCCAAGGGTATTGTGCGGAATCCATAGATTCGGATCCTTGCCTATGGCCTTGTTTGAATTGAGCAGGGCCTTTTCGACATTGTCAGGATTTTTCCTGTCCTCGAGATAGAAAGTCTCCCCGAGCCTCGCGTAGGCCTCCCCGGAATCAGGATCAAGCCCGAGAGCCTCCTGGAACTGGGACTTGGCCCTGAGGTAATCGCCCTGCTGCAGGTAGCGGATGCCGCTGTCTAAAAGACTCCTTACCTTGAGCGCCTTTTCCTTTTCCCTGGCGGACAGGTTTTCGAGGTCCTTCTGCTGCTGCTCCTTCTCCTTGTCCGTCTGGGTGCGGACCACGACTTCCGGAGGATTCTGCCTG
>SPDA01000321.1 GCA_004525155.1 Spirochaetales bacterium | reverse complement strand
CGGTGCTGGACATAAGCCGTGAAAAAGCGGAAGAAACCGCGGAAGGGATAAATAGAAACGGCGGTACGGCCAGGGTCTTTGCCGCGGACGTGCTCGATGAAAAAAGTCTCGCAGCAGCCCGGGACGAGATTGCCGGGATCTGGGGATTCCCGGACATTCTGGTTAACGGCGCCGGAGGCAACCATCCCAAGGGCAGCACATTTTTCGAATTCGCGGAACGGGCTCACCTTGAGGCCGCTGGTGCGGAGCCGGAAATGCCCGAGCTTGCCACCATTTTCGATATTCCTTTCGAAGGTTTTGCTTCGACCTTTTCCCTCAACTTTTACGGTACCTTTCTTGCGAGCAAGATTTTCGGAATGGGAATGGCAAAACGAGGCAGCGACTCCATCGTCAATATCAGTTCCATGAGCGCCTTTACCCCTCTCACCAAGGTGGGGGCTTATTCCGCGGCCAAAGCGGCAGTATCGAATTTTACCCGATGGCTCGCGGTGCACCTCTCGCACACGGGAGTAAGGGTCAATGCCATTGCGCCGGGGTTCTTCATGACGGAACAGCTTCGGTTTCTGCACATCAATCAGGAAACCGGCGAATATACTCCGAGAGCGCAGAGCGTCATAGCCCATACCCCCATGGGCAGGTACGGTGAACCGGAAGAGCTTGTAGGGACTCTCATCTGGCTCGTTTCGGAAGCCTCGCGCTTCGTCACCGGATCGGTTATTCCGGTGGACGGCGGTTTCTCGGCCTACGCCATATAAAAAAATCATATAATCGGGAGAAAGGTTCAGCGATGGATAAAAACAGACTGCTCGAGGGACAGATTGCCCTGGTAACGGGCGCCAGTTCAGGGCTCGGCACCGGTATTGCCTATGCTTTCGCGGAAGCTGGAGCAAAAGTTGTGGTTAATTATCACAGCAACAAAACCTCCGGAGAGGAAATCGCGCACAACATCATAAAAAAAGGCGGCGACGCCATAGCCTTGGGCGCCGACGTGGGTAAGGAAGACCAGGTCCAGAAAATGTTTAAGGAAATGTACTCAAAATACGGCACCCTCGACATTTGCATGAACAATGCCGGTATTCAGATAGACCAGGTTTTCCATGAAATCACCATGGAGAACTGGTACAGGATAATCGATACCCATTTAACGGGGCACTTTATCTGCACAAGGGAGGCTGTCCGGGAGTTTCTTAAACGCGGCATGAGGCCGGTTTCCAGGGCCCTTGGAAAAATCATCTGCATGAGTTCCGTTCACGACACGATACCCTGGGCGGAACGTGTCGGTTACGCCGCTGCCAAGGGCGGCATCATCCTGTTCATGAAAAGCGTGGCGCAGGAGTACGCATCCCGCAAGATCCGCTGCAACGCGATATCCCCGGGCGCGATTCGGACGCCATTAAACCGTAAAGCCTGGGAAACACCGGAGGCGGAGGCGCAGCTCATGAAGCTCATTCCCTGCAAAAGGATAGGCGATCCGCCGGAAGTGGGGGAGGCCGCCGTGTGGCTCGCCTCTGATCTTTCGGATTACGTTACGGGCACAAGCATCTACATCGACGGCGGCATGACTCTGTACCCGGGGTTTGAGGGCGGCGGCTGATTGATGCGGCACGGGTTACCCGTCCGCCGGCTTGATTAATCTTGGCTTTTTTGCCAAATTTATCAAATGACACCCGAAGAAAAATTACGCTGCCAGGCGAGAGCCGCAATCCTGAAAGCGATCGCGCATCCGACGCGCATGTTTATCGTCGAAAAACTGCACCAGAAATCCTACTGTGTCAGTGAACTGACGGATATGATAGGCGCCGATACCTCCACCGTGTCCAAGCATCTTTCGATCCTCAAAAACGCCGGCCTCATCACGGACCAGAAGCAGGGCACTTCGGTGTATTATTCGCTGCAGTGCGAGTGCGTCATGAAATTCATGGGCTGCATAGAACAGGTTATCAGGATGAACCTCGAAAGGCAGGCGGCGTTTTTCGCCTGAGGTATTTATTCCTGCCCGGAACGTTTTTTAAGACGGTTTATCAGGTCCCACATTTTATCCACCGCCGCCTTCTCTTCCTTGTTTTGAGGCTGTTTCCAGGGTTCGAGGATGCGCCCGGTAATCCTGCCGCTTAAGGGAGGTCCGGGGAAGGCGCCTGTATCGTACAGTTCCATGCCTTCGAAATTTACCGCGGACTCCTGATAGCATGCCCATACAGCCCGCTTGACCGTTTCGGGAGTACCCTTGAACTGAAGGTCGACACAGGTGACCTGGGCGCGGAAACGTTCGATGTATTCCATAGGTATGTTGTAGAGAAGGGGGTGGGGCGCGTCCGTGCCGATAATCCTTTTCCTGTCATCCACCCCGTTTTTTAAAAGCGCCTTGAACGCCTCCCCCGTCAAATGGCCCTCGGACTCCGGGCCTGTGAGGATGGCGTACCGGATGTTCGGGTTTGCGATGATGTTGCAGATTATCTTCTCGAAACCGATGTTCTCGGTTTGAACGGTACCGGAAAGGGCCGCTCCCGCTTCGATGCCTGCGCGCACGAGACTTTCCAGATCGCGGGGGATTTCCTCCGCCGGCTTATGGAGGATAACCACCACAGCGGCTGGGGAAAAATCGTTCCCCCGGAGGTATCTTCCCTCTTCCGGGGGATAATCCGGATGGGGGGACACTTTGTTCATATCAGCGCTCCGTAGACCATCCCCGCGCATGTGGACAGCACTACCACGATGAGCGCGTAGGTTATGGTTTTTTTGAAGCCAAGTTCCCCGCCTATAACCAGGAGAGAGGGCAGGGATAGGGACGGGCCCGCCAGAAGTAACGCCAGAGCCGGGCCCTGCCCCATGCCCGAACCGAGAAGCCCCTGCATAATGGGAACCTCCGTGAGCGTTGCAAAATACATGAGGGCTCCGGAGAAGCTCGCGACGAAATTGGAAAGGAGCGAGTTGCCTCCCGCGGCAGCCGCAATCCACTGTTCCGGTATAAGCGCCATGTGACCAGGCCTTCCTAAGAGAAACCCGGCCACGAGAACGCCGCCGAAAAGCAGGGGAAGAATCTGTACCGCGAAATCCCGTGCAGCCAGGACCCAGCCCTTAAGCTCGCTTTTTGTGAACCACCGTATCAGGCTGTAGACAAGCAGCAGGGCGAAAGCGCCGGTTATCAGGTATTTCCACCGGAAAATGAAATCCCAGCCGGAGGACGACCCTTTTGAAGGCGCCCAGTTTAAAAATACGAGTATGCCTATCATGCTCGCCATGTAAACGGCAGTCTTGCCGAGGCCGCGTTCGTCCTCATCCGCCCCCTTGAACATAGCCGCGTTCGTCGTCCGCTCTGCATCTTCCTTTCGAAAAAAAAGGTGCATCAGAAGTCCCGCCAGGAAAGCGAATACCACGGCACCGGCAGCGCGGGCCAGGCCTAACTGCCACCCCAGAACTTTGGCAGTCAGGATAATGGCAAGGATATTGATAGCAGGTCCGGAATAGAGAAAACTAACCGCGGGCCCAATACCTGCGCCTTTTTTGTATATACCCTTGAACAGAGGAAGAACGGTGCAGGAACAGACGGCGAGGATGGTGCCGGAGACTGAAGCCACGGTGTGCGCGACGAGTTTCGGCGCCTCCGGTCCCAGGTATTTGATGACGGACTGCTGATTGAGGAACACCATGATGGCGCCGGCTATAAAAAATGCCGGGACCAGACAGAAAAGCACATGCTGCCTTGCGTATTCCCCAAGCAGAAGAAAGGACTCCTGAACGGCGGCGACTAGGCGGGGCGCGCCCCAGGGGATAAAGTAAGCGGCTAGAAACACACCGGCAAGTATAAAAAGCAGGCGGTTTTTCTTGTCCTCCCGGAACCTTGTAAGCGCTTTCGGTCCTGCCGGCTGACAGGCATTTTCCTCAATTCCCGCAGGAGCAGCTTTAGACGCAGGCATAGGAAATTTCTTCGGCGATTTTTT
>SPDA01000571.1 GCA_004525155.1 Spirochaetales bacterium | reverse complement strand
TTCCACTGACCCTTTCGTACGATGCTGAAAAAATAACCTTTTCCAGGCTGGATGTTTTCCTTCTGTCTGCAGACGGGAGTATTCTCGCCAAGGAAACCCTGTCCGGGGATGACATTTCTCCGGGCGCCCTGCCTTCCATCAAAATTCCGCCCCTGACCTCGGGCCAGTACCTGCTCAGATACCTGCTGTACACCCGCGACAATTCGGAGGATGTTTACCTTAAAAAGGAAATTCCGTTCTTCTACGTGGAGGGTACCTACACCTTTTCAGGAATAACCTCATACCCGCCGGTCCTTTCTCCCAAATCCACGGCCCTGCTGCAGGCCCATATTACCGCTCCCGCCGGTTCAAACCCCTACCTGCGCTGGACCATGAACGATTCCGTTTTACAGGAGGGGTTTGTATCGGAAGGACTTACGGCCATTCAGTGGCAGTCGCCGGAAAAGGAAGGCGCCTATTCGGTAGTGGCGGAACTCTTCCCCGTAAAACCGGAAGGTTCTATATACATCACCTCTCCTTTGAAAATGAGCACGGAACTCTTCGTTGCACCCGCCGGCAAGGAAGGAAAAAACGAACTGGGACCGCAGGGCAGTTATTCGCACCTGCTGCACTTCCGGGGAGACTGGAACGACTACGGTTCATCCGGACAGTCAGCCGGCAGTTTCGGCAAACCGCGGCTGTCTGTAAAAGGAAATCTCTTCGGCTACGGTTTAAACGGAACCTCGGGTTTCAGCTACAGCAGCATGATTCTTCCGCTTGAAAGCGGCAGTGTAAAGCCCTGCACCGTCGAATTCAGGGTACTGGCAGATAAAACTGCAGCTGAACAGATATTGTTTCAGACTGAAGGTACCGAAGAGCCTTTCACCCTTTCCCTGGTTCTGGATGAAGAAGGACGGGTGACGGTCCGGATAACAGCCGGGCAGATATTGCTGGAAACCGTTTCGCCCGCCGGCATGGTGGAAGCCGGTCAGCCGGTAAACCTGGCCTTGAGCCTGCAGCCTTCCGTTTCCGGACTTCAAATTCTTCTCTATAAAAACGGCCTTGTAATGCACAGGGATATTCTTGCGGAGCCGCTGCCCAGACTTACCTCCGCCGGCATTACCGGCATCGGCGGTATTCCTCAGGCGGATACGGTATCGGGGTTCCAGGGTATTGTAGATGAATTCGGCGTTTATGTGTAAACCCCGGACCGAATCGCTTCGAAAAACCCTGATTTGTACAGGGCTGCCATGAAGGAAAAACACGGGACCCGGTTGGCCTATGCGGAAGGTTTCGACGGCAGCAGCCTGCCGGGAGATCTTGCCGTCACAGGCAGCGCTTATCCCTCCTGGGACAAAGTCATTCTGGAACCCAAGACGTCCATTTCGCTGCCTGCGCTCACCGTCAATCGGGAGGCTCTGCTCATGGAGATCGAGACCGAGTACCTGGACGGAGGCGAAGGCGAAATAGTCATCGGTTTTCCTCAAACGGACATAAACCCGGTTGTCATTACATCGAAGGGTTTCATTATATTTTCCGATGGAAGAAAGGAAGTATTCAAGGCGCCCGATCGTGTTTCCGCTTTTCAGGTGTCCAAAACGGAAAAGAGCCTGGAGATCATCTGGGCTAACGGCATCTCTGTCATTCCCCTGGTGAAAGAATCCTTAGAGCTCTCCCTGACAATCCGGCACACCGGGGAAAAAGGTTCAGTCAACGTAGACAGGATTCTCATCCTCACGAAAAATCTCAATCTCGCCAAAGAAAACGCTCCTCCTCCGGCGGAAGAAATTAAAACCTGACGAAAAGCTTCATGAAAATTCTCCCTGTTTTCTTCTTTATAACTGCCTGTGTATTTCGCGTGTTTCCTGGAAATCTTTATCTGGAATTAAGGGACGAAACCGGCCTGCTGCCTGCCGGAACAGCCGGGCAGCTTACGGAAAAAGCCCTGCAGACCGCCTCCTTCATAACCCCGCACAGGGTCGAAACCGGGCCCGCAGCTGCCGGGGAGGACGGCGCCTTCGATTTTCTCTACCTTCTGCTGCGTGTTACGGAGGGGAATACCGGCGCACGGGAAGATATGAGCGTTCTCAGGTTCACCCTGGAATGCGAAATTTTTACCGGATTTGCTCCCGGGGAAGGACAGGATTCCCCGAACTTCCCGGCGGCGGCATTCACCTTTTACAGCGGCGGCGCCGGACTTGACAGCGCCGAAGCGGAGGCGGTTTTTATTGAAGATTTTCAGCGGCAGCTGCTGTTTGAATTGATGTTCCAGCCCCTACTTCGCAGGGACATCTGCGTGCTCCATATAACGAACAAGGACGTGGTTCTTTCACTGCCCCGGGAATTTACACTCAAACCGGGTACCGAATTCGCCATGACCATGCTCGCCCCGGACGGCAGCACGGAAAAGGCAGGAAAGCTGGTGGTTACAAAAGTCGAAAAAACCCACGCTCTGGGAAGGATGCTTTATTCTGAAAACCCCGTACGCATCGGCGCAAGAGGGGAAAAGCTCTCCCTT
>SPDA01000431.1 GCA_004525155.1 Spirochaetales bacterium | reverse complement strand
TTTCCAGAAGGAGGGCAGGATTCCCCCCCTCCGCGAAGGTTCCTTCAGAAGGATCGCCGGCACTCATAACCAGCGCATCCCGGGCTGCCGCGGCAAGCCTGTAGTCACCGCTGAAACTGATGCGGTCCCCTGAAACCCGGGTGCAGGAGCCGCAGAATATGCAGAGTCCCAGGTCCAGGCTTGTTTTCCCCTCCCGCGCGGTCAGGGCGCCGGAGGGACAGACACCGGACAGTACGGCCGGACTTTCAGAAATCACGGGGCGGCCCCTGTACCTTGCAGGAAGCTGCACTTCCTTCCGCGGATAGGGTGATGTTCTGTATCCCTGCTTCAGCCGGGAAATGAAAGCCTTAAACATGCACGCTCCTTTTATAAATCATGGCCGCAGTACGACAGGTTGAAACTCTTGTTGCAGAGCGGAAAATCCGAAATCTGCTGGTCCCTCAAGGCATGGGCGAGCCCCTGCCAGTTATGAAAGGAGGGATCCGTTATTTTCAGATATGCAGGAATTCCAAGCCGGTCCGTAATCACCGTATGACAGATTTCTCCCCGCCATCCCTCTGTCATGGAAACAACCGCGGAATCCGGACGAAGGCTCCCGGAAGGAACCAGCAGGTCTCCTTGAGGGAAATTTTCTAGAATATTTTTCAGAAAAGCGGCGCTGTTTTCAATTTCAAGCCACCGCACCAGGGCCCGCGCGTATACATCTCCCGTTTCCCCGAGGGAAAGCCTCATTGCCTTGTATAATCCGTCACTGCGGGGGAAATTCATTCGAACATCGCGCTTTACACCGCAGGCCCTTGCCGCCGGTCCCACAAGACCAAGGTCCAGGGCGTTCCTTTCCGTCAGCGCGCCGGCATGTTCAAACCTGGCAAGAACGGAAGAGCTTTTCCAGAGAAGTTCAACAGCCTGGGCGGTATCCTTCAAGGCCGAATCCAGCCTGGTGCAAAGTTCCGATACGAGGGAATCATCGATGTCAAACAGTACGCCTCCGGGGGTCATCATGCCCCTGCCGAAACGGGAACCGCAGACCAGGGCGCTCATATTGAGAAAATCACCCCGGAGCCTGCCGCAAAACGAATGTGTCGGAAGAAAACCCACATCCCCCGCCAGGGCTCCGAGGTCGCCCGTGTGATTCGCGAGTCTTTCCAGTTCGAGCATCACCGCCCGGAGCGCGACGGCCCGTGCCGGCGCCGGCGTACCGCCAAGACCTTCCAGTGCCTCGCAGAATGTCCAGCAGTGTCCTATACTCGTGTCCCCAGCAGCTGTTTCCATCAGCGGAATCACCTGCGGCGGAAGGGAGAGTCCGCGTTTTCCGCCCGGCTCCATGGAACCGAGCAGTGTCCGCAGCCGGCTCTCCAGGCCGCGGTACTGATATCCGAGAGAAATTTCCAGATGAAGTACCGTTTCACCATGGCATTGAAACCTGAAATGCCCGGGTTCTATTACCCCGGCGTGCACCGGTCCCACTGCAACCTCATGGGTGTCGAATCCGGGTATGGCAAAAAATTCCGTGTCTCCTATTGTGCCGCCCTTCACAATCTTTGCCGCTCCGTTCAAAGGTTCATGAAACCGCAGCGGTTTGAGCCAGGCGTGCCCCCTGGGCCTGATGCCGTACTGCTCTGCGATTTCCCTTTCAAACCAGGCAGTCTGGGGAAAATCGGCAGAAAGACTTTCGAATTCCTGAAGCACAGAAGATGAAACCAGGGCAGTTTTTCCTTCCTCCGCCCAGGACAGCACAGCGAAGAGCCTCGCCTTCTGCGGGGCCGCGGCTTCCCGCTCCGGTACGGCGAAAAACGAGGAAACATGGGCTCCGGTTTCGAGAAACCGGCGGAGGCAGAGGACAAATTCCTTTTCAGGATATACCGGAACGCCGGAGAGCGGGAATACTTTTATCACGGCAGTCCCCCGCCCGTTATGCGCGCCGCATTTTCTATAAAACCGCGCAGGAATTCAGGCATGACCAGGCCCAGTCCAAGGAGAACGGCAAGAGGGACAATGACGATCACGGCTTCAAGTAACGTTGCCCGCACAGGAACCGCCTCGTGGGGGGGGCCCTCGAAAACAAAAGACAGGCAGCGTTTGATGATACCGATAAACGCGACTACCGCGCCCAGGAGCATGAGGATGAGCAGGGCCCACCTGCCCGCAGCCACGGCCTTCCGTACGATGCCGAGTTCGCTCATGAACATGGCAAAAGGCGCGACTCCGGACAGCGCCAGGAGACTGCCGAAAAGCCCGAAGGACCAAATCCGTGTCACTTTTCCCGTACCGGTAATTTTGTCCATGTCGTAGGTACCGTAGATCTGGCCGATGCGGCCCGCTGAAAAAAACGCAAGAGGTTTTGCCAGCATATGGCCGGCCATGTGGAACAGGGCAGCGAAGGCGCCCGCGCCTCCCAGGCCGAAACCGACGCACATGATGCCGATGTGCTCGATACTCGAATAGGCAAGCATCCTCTTCAGGTCACGCTGAAAAACAATGAACCCCGCGGCCAGAACCACGGAGAAAACCCCGAAGCCCGCCAGTATGCCCGAAGCCCAGCCGGACCCGCCCAAGGCTTTTTCCGTAATCGGCAGAAACCGCAGGATGCAGTACAGGGCCGCGTTTAAGAGAAAGCCTGAAAAGAGCGCCGAAACCGGGGCTGGCGCCTGGCTGTGGGCATCCGGCAGCCACGTATGCATCGGCGCGATGCCGGCCTTGGTGCCGTAACCGATGAGGAGAAAGATGAAGGCGGCTTTTACCAGAACAGGCTTGAATCCGGTGCTGTTTTCCCGAAGCCAGGTCCAGAACAGCATGCCGGACGTTCCGCCTTGCGCTCCGCTGCCCGCAGCAATGAACAGGATGGTGCCGATAAAGGCGAAAGCCACGCCGACGGAACAGATGATGAGATATTTCCACATCGCTTCCAGGGCAAAAGCGGTTCTGTTCGTATAAATCATGAAAGCGGTAATCAGCGTGGTGGCTTCGATTCCTATCCACATGAGCACAACATTGTTGGAAAGCATCACCAGGGCCATGGCGGCATAGGATGCGTTCCACAAAAAGGCAAAACGCCGCAGGCCCCCGGTGCCGGAACTGAAATAGGTCTGGGCAAAAAGGGAACTGAAGATGTAAACCGCGGACATGGCAGCAAGATGATAC
>SPDA01000228.1 GCA_004525155.1 Spirochaetales bacterium | reverse complement strand
TGTCCCTATGTGCACGCGGTTCTTAAGCGCGTCCGGGAGGCGGATCCGCCTTTTTCGCTGGTGGTCCTGACTGATTCCTGCGATGCCATGAAAAAACTCAAAGAAGTGCTGGCCGTAAACGGGTTTCCCGCGGTACTGCTTGCCGTACCAAGAAAAAGGGACAGGGCCGCCCTGGAATATTTTGCGCGGCAGCTCGAGGGTTTATACGGAACTGCGGTAGGAACCGCCGGACATGATGGGGATACGGCACTCCAGGACGCCATGAACCTGTATGATAATCTCCGGCAGAACCTCGAAGAGGCAAGGCTTTTAAACCCTTCACCCTACAGCGAGTATTTCCGGCTTAAGCTTGAGGTCCTGTCTCTCCCGCCGGAGGAGGGCCTCGAATGCCTGCGCAATTACGCAAGGGGCCAAGGGACCGGAGGAGGGGCCGGCACGGAAAGCGGCAATGCCGCGGACCGCGCAGATAACCCGATACCCGTTATTGTCACCGGTTCGCCCCTTGCATCCGCCGAAAATTTCAGGCTCCTGGAAGCTTCAGGTCTGAGTATAGCGCTTAACGATTCCTGCCTCGACAGCCGCGCTCTCTCCTTTCCCCCGGGTGAGGGGACGGACATGGAAAGTGTCCTCATGCGGCTGGCCAGCGGTTACTTGAACAAGACGCCCTGCGCCAGAATGGAGGACCGGAACGGGGAAATCGACGCGATCGGGGCCATGTACCCGGAAAAAGTTAAGGGTATCGTACACTGCAGAATGCCCTTCTGCGACCTCTACGGTTTCGACCTGATGCGGCTGCTTAGAAAAAAAGGAAAGTCCGCGGTGCTGCAGATAGAAAGCGACGGGTCCGCGCAGGCGGAGGGACAGTTCAAGACGCGTGTACAGGCCTTCAGCGAAATACTCAGGCAGTCGGAAAAGGAAAAAGATGAAATGAAAACCTCGTATCGGTATTTCTGCGGTGTGGACGTGGGTTCCACCACCATTGACGCCGTGCTCGTGGACGCTGAAGGCCGCATGACAGGCTGGGAAATCGTGAAGACCGGTCCCGGCGCCGCGGAAACCGCCCGCCGTGTAATGGAAAAACTCCTGCGTAACTGCGGAGCCGCTGAAAATGAGGTATTCGTGCTCGGTACTGGTTACGGCAGGGACAGCCTGCCTTTTGCCGGCAGGACGGTCACCGAGATAACCTGCCACGCGAAGGGCGTGTCTTCCATGTTTCCACAGGCTAGAATGATAATTGATATCGGCGGGCAGGATTCCAAAATAATAAAACTCGACGGAGACGGCAGGGTTTCCGATTTCCAGATGAACGATAAATGCGCCGCGGGAACGGGCAGGTTCCTCGAGGTCATGGCACACGCCCTGGAGATCGATCTCCCGACGATGAGCAGACTTAAAGGTTTAGCCGGAGAGACTGTCAACATTTCGAGCATGTGTACCGTATTCGCGGAATCGGAGGTAGTCAATCTCCTCGGCAGGGGAATAGGCGCGCCCGAAATCGTGGCCGGCATTTACAGCGCCATAGCCAACAGGATAGAAGGCATGGTCAGGCGGGTGGGTTTCGGGGAACCGGTGGTGATAACCGGAGGCGGCGCCCTTAAGAGCGGCCTGGTAAAAACCCTGTCCGGACGGCTGGGCGCGGAATTTCTCGTGCCCGAGCATCCGCAGCTGGCGGGAGCTCTTGGCGCGGCGCTGATCGCCCTTGAAGAACAGTCCGGCGGCGGCTCATGAACAAGCTTATCCAGGCCGTACTAAAGAAGCTTAATCCCCGCAGGGCAGGGGCGGCGGTGCTGCTTTTCGGCCTGTTTATGCTGCTTAAGCGCTACCGCTACAGGCACGCTAAAGTCAGGGACATGATAAACTACGAAGCCTTCCTCACCGCCTTCACCAATCCGGGCAGGTCGGTGTGGGTCACGCTTCTCACGCCCTGCGAACTCCTGTTTCCCTTGGGGCTCTCGCCACTGGTTCTCGAGTCCGTGGGCGGCATTATCGGGGGACTGGGTCTTACAAAGGCATTTTTAAAAAACACCATCGAAGTCGGAATACCGGGAAGTCTATGCACCTTCCACCGGGCGCACCTGGCAGTCGTGCTCAAGAACGGATTTCCGGCGCCGGGCAACCTCCTGGCGGTGTCCGCCCTCTGCGACGGGAACCTGAGGGCCCTGCAGGAAGCCGCCGATCTTTTCGGATCGCCTTTTCACTTTATCGATATGCCCGAACCGGAGGCGGATGGGGCCGTGGAATACCTGAAGGTCCAGCTCGAGGAACTCTACGCGAGGCTCGCCCATGCGCTTGATGTGCGGGACGCTCCGGCAAAACTGCGGACTTCCCTGGCCCTGGCTGAGGAAACGAGGCTCGTGATGGAATCCGTCAACCAGCTCAGAAAGGACCGCTATCTGCCAGGCGCACCTTCCCTCGGGCTTTCGTGGAACCTCCTGAATCACACCGGCAGGCTCGGCAGCCCAGGGGCTTTGAAGTTCTACAGGACGCTTTACAGGGACCTTCTGAGGAGGGGAAAGCCCATACCGGCAGATTCGATAAGGCTTCTTTTAAGCCATCTGCCGCCTGTGTACAATCATCCGGTGGCGGAGAGCCTTATAAAAAAGAACGGCCTCGTGGTAATCGAGGAGTTCAACGTCCTGGACTGGGAACCTTTCAATCCCGGTGATCCGTTTCTCAGCGTGGCCGGGAAAATGCTTGCCATGCCGCAGCTCGGCGGAGAGGAGAGGAGGGTGGAGCGGATAAACAGGCTCTGCCTCGAATACGGCGTCCACGGTATTCTGCATTTTGCCCACTGGGGCTGCAGGCAGTCCTCCGGTTCAATTCACGCCTTGAAGAAGCGGATATGCCGCCCCCTGCTTTACGTTGAAGTCGACCTGGTGGACGCGGACTCCTCGGGCGCGGGCCAGACATCCACCAGGGTGGAAAGCTTTCTCGAACTGCTTACTTCGCGCCCAGGGGGTTGATCTCGCCGGAGCTGGAGGTCGTCATGCTGCTGACCTCGGGATCCCCGTAATAGCTGAGCCGGCCGCTGCTCGACGCCGCCGCTTCCAATTCGTCAATGACCCAGATTGTGGCGCGGCCGGAGCTTGAAATCGCAACGGCGGCTTTGGAGCTTTTCAGACTGTCGCCGGTGAATACCCCGGAAGAGGAAGAGGTAACTCTCAGGTTTTTGACCATGCCCGCGATGTCTATATTACCGGAACTGGAAACAACGGCTTCCAGGCTTGTTATCAGGCCGTTCGCTATGCTGATTCCTCCGGAAGAACTGGCCCCGGTTTTCAGCTGCCGGGCTGTAAGAGAACCAATTCTTATATGACCCGAGGAGGAAGCGGTTAGATCGATGTCGTCGGCAATTATGTCCTTCGCCTCGATGTTTCCGGAGTTCGACGCTGCGAGCTTTTCTATGGTTTTCATGGAGAGATAATAGGTAGGACTTGCATTGAAGCTGCCCATCCATCCCCTGTATTTGATATAGAGGGTGCCTCCCCTTACCTCGGTGCTGATGCGGGTTATTATATTCGAAGGGGCGTCTATGGTAAGGGATTCCTCGTCCCCCTGTACCAGGAAAAGATTTCCGGAGGTTTCCAGGGAAACACCGCTGAAATTATGGACGCTGCGTACTCCCGACTCCTGGGTTCCCGAGGCGGAAGCGGAAAAACAAGCGGCGCCCAGGAGAAACATGCTGCAAAAAAGGGCATTCACGAATCTATTTCTCATATCTTCACTCCTTTACATTCATTATAATTAAATATCCTTGAAATAAAAAGCGGGACTGATCACTGTTTAATGTATTGAACACCGGGGGATTCGGAATATGTCACCCTGCATTACGAAATTGCAGAATATTCGATATGACCGCTATTATGTAAGCGGATTCCACCCGGCAAACGCAGGCCGCCTTTTTAGGCGGCTTTTTTTTGTATTAATGCAGCTTTCCATGATATAGTAGTGCCATGAAAGGGCATAAAAAAACAGGCGGAAAAGGCAGACACTACAAGCGGTCGAAAAAAACCGGTCTTCCGCCTGGCTCTCCGGTGCCGATCGGAGATTTAAACGGCGGCGGTTTTATCTGCAGACAGATAATGTATTCTGCAAATGATGTGCGGGAGCATGATTTCAGCGGCGGGGATGAAAAACTTTCCGCCCTTGCCGCGGGAACGGAACCCGGCACGAACGTGTGGCTGCAGATTGCGGGGGTTCATTATGCGGAAGCGGTGGAAAAAATGGGCAACGCCGTCGGCCTCCATCCCCTCATGATTGAAGACATCGTAAACATGGAACAGCGGGTAAAGCTTGAGGATTATCCTGATACGCTGTTTCTCGTGATGAAGCTGCTCCAATGGGACACGATCCAGAAACAGGTGGTCCTCCGACAGGCGGCAATCGTGATAAAAAACGGTGTTCTCATCACCTTTCTCGACTGGAGCAACAGAGACTACCTGAAGCCCATTGTGGACCGAATCAGGAACCAGCAGGGGAACATCCGCGATAAAAACCTGGGATACCTGCTCTACGTTATACTCGACTACATTGTTGACAATTATTTCTTTACCGTGGAATCCCTGGAGGGCGAAATAGACACCATCGAAGAAGTGGCGGCAGAGGCCCCGGACAGGGACACCATCGGGTCCATCAATTCCCTGAGGCGGGAACTGCTGGTGGTGAAAAAACTCGTCTGGGCAGTGCGCGAAGTGCTCCTCAGGCTGGAGCGCGGCAACTATCCCTTCATAAACAGGGAAGACTATATTTTCTACCGGGACATCCAGGACCATATCCTGTACATCATCGATACCATGGATACCTTCAGGGAAATTATCACCGGGCTGGTGGATGTGTACCTCTC
>SPDA01000156.1 GCA_004525155.1 Spirochaetales bacterium | reverse complement strand
TTTACATCGGGGTGGGAGGATACGTAACCAGCGAAGGTAGGCGTGCCCGCAACCGGGTCCTTGTTGGTGGCCGCGTCAATTTCGAGGTTGTCCACCGTGAGACCGGATTCCTTGAGCGCGTCTGTGACTCCCTTGGTCCGGAGTCCTCGGGTCGGCTGGGAAAGCAGGCCCCAGACCATGGCCCTGTCGCCTCTTTTCAGATTGAAGCGCTTGATGGCTTCCATACCGAGGTCATGCCCCGCCTGGTAGAGATCCGCACCCACGTAGCCGAAACCCTGAGTGAGATATTTCGCCTGTGCTTTGGGCAGCTGCGTGTTCTGACTTGTAACGATAATGCCCTTGCTTACGGCGTCATCAATTAATGCGTCGAAAGCCTCGTCGCCGGGGTGACCCATAACGGCTATGCCGTCGGGCCTGGTGGCGACCACTTCGCGGAACTGCTGAATCATTTTCTGGGGATCCCAGTCGGACCAGACATAATTGACCTTGCAGCCGAGATCATACTCGGCCTGCTTTGCGCCGTTGTACACGTTTACCGCGAACACGCCGCCCTGTGGTCCGCCCGGAAAAAACACGATGCGCACGCCGGAAGCCCATTTGGTTTGAGCCGAAACACCCAGTACCGCAATTACCAGGAAAATGACCAGAACAACAATGAATTTGGCCCTTAATTTCATTTTTTCCTCCTGACTTGAATTTTACGAAACCAGTTCCCCGCCCTTTCTATGAAGTACAGATTTTCAGCGTCGGCTTGAGGAATATACACGACCCGTCGTAAACCGATTAATGTTTACCTTGCCTTCAAACACACCTCCCCGAAGCATTAATGATAGATCTTTTTTATTTGCTGATCAAGCAAAGCTTGAAAAAAACTTCGGATCCACAATCGTTCCCGGCTGGAAACATTTCCACAAAAAGACGAAGAATAAATTTGTATCGATAGAGGATGTCAGCCGTTCTTCCCTTCGCCCTTATCCAATCCGTCCGGGTCCCTGCCGCCGCTGTCATCCAGTGCATCTTCCTCCGCGAACCCGCTCCTGATGGATGAAACGATGAGCCGTATAAGATTTACCGCCGCCGCAATCCCGGTTCCGACAAGCCCGGCGATTGCCGCTATTCGTATTATCAGGTTTACAGGTACGCCGCCGTAGGGATAAACGTCTACGGGAAAAATGTTTATAAAATTCGAGAGAAAGACAATGCTTACCGTATTGAACATGAGAGAAACAAGCCGGCGCATGTATTTAGGCCGGTAAAAAATCAGCATGAAATTTCCTGTTATCTGCGTTATGAAAGAGAGGTCGAGGGTCCAGAGCATGGAACGATAGGCATCCTCTAGCAGCCAGGGTTTACTGAACTGCCAGTCCGGAAGCCTGTGAGCGGCGAAAAGCAGCGCCCCGTTAATGACGATGGAAAAAATATACTCCGCTAAAGGGTTCTTCCTTTCCTGTCCTCTCCTCCTTCGCGTATCCGGGTCCCGCCTCCCCCAGTCGTCAAATTTCTCCATCCAGGCGCGCATTTCATGTTTTCGCATATCTTTCCTTTTCCTTGAAGGGCTGACATTTATGCCTTCCGATCAAAGGTACGTTATTTCCCCCTGCTCTTCAAGCCTGGCGAATGTGTTTCTCACCAAATCGAGGGCTCCTGAAGTTCTCTCCTCCGCGACAAAGCTTACGTCGATTATTTCCTCGTACAGGTGCATCCCGGCGGTAAACGAGAGGTTAGCAAACACTTTGGCTTTTACAGCAGATCCCGCACCCTTAAGCGCCAGCGCCAGCAGCTCCGTATCTATTTCCCTCAGGATTTTCTGAATGCTCCTGCCGTCAATTCTGCCGAACACCTCCCAGGCAGGATCCGTATCCTGCTTCCCTGCCGCGGGGGGCGCCTTGAGATCTTCCAGAAACTTTTTAAACGCCTCCAACTTTTCTGTTTCCGTTTCTTTCCTCATCCTGTCTCCCGCGTCACCCAGTAAAGAGAATAGTTTCAGACTGATTATGTCCGGCTTTTCCCCCTGCTGAATGGCGAGGATCCCCTCGAGGATTATAAACTGTTCCAGAAGATTTCTTCCCTTCTTCCCCTGCATGTAAATGCCTGTCTCCATAATGCCCCGTACGGTTTCCGGCTCGGTTCCTTCCACAACCAGCCGCAGACCCAGTTTGAGGAATTCGGAATCGATTTCCCCTATCCTGTCCTCGAGGGCGAGAAGGCCCTCCCGGCGGGCTGTCTCGGAAAAATGCACGATGGCATCTATCAGCTTTCTGCATTTTTCCTTTTCGCGTATTCCGCATTTCGCCTTTTTTATCAGTTCATACTCATAGGTCATCGGAAATTCCTCCATGGTCAAGGCTGTTTACGAGGCGATCTTTTTCTTCGAGATATCTGCCGAGGGTATCTCGGCATTTTTTTATTTTTTTGTTGAGCCTGGCAATGTCCCGCGTTACGGGTTCACGGCCGGCGGGAAAAAGTCTTTCGCGAAGCGCATCTTTATCCGGGATAGCCGCATACTGCAGCAGCTTTTCCAGTACCAGGGCTGCATTTTCCTCTGCCTGAAGGGACAGAAGTCCTTCGCGGATCATCAGCGCCTCGAGAAGTCTCATACCCCTGTATCCTGCGAAATATATTCTGGCCGCAAGTATCGGGTCCGCATGTTCCCGTTTCACACCGTCGATGATCATCCGCAGGCCCGCATGGAAAACGGGATGACCAAATGCGTTTATGTCCGGTTCGAGGGAAAGAAGCCCCTCCTGTCTCCCTTTTTTCGCAAGCCCCGCGAACAATACGATAAGGGTTTCCAGGTTCTTGTGTCCCTTTCGGCGGAAAGCATGCCGCCGGTATACGGCCTGTTTCAAAAAGCTGTATGGTAATATCATGGCGTCAATTCTTTAAAAATACCCGCTTTTTACTTCGGACCGCCAGACATTCCCGCACTTGCCGCATTCATATTCGTACCAGTAGTCCGCGTACCCGCCGCCTGTATACTCCCCCTGCCGTTCCTCGGTAACCGCATCGCTCCCGCAGGAAGCGCAGTGAAGGGGCAAAATTTCCTTATTTTCCGCTTCGATACTTTCCCGCAGTTCCTCCCTCACCTTCATAAGGAGCGCGCCCAGCCGGTCCTTTCCTTTGGTGCCCCAGTAAGAGTCATACGGGGAATCTTCGTGGAGAACAGCGGCTCCCGTTGACAGGAGCTTTTCGAGCAAGTCCCTGTTCTGGGTGAATTTTTCCCGCAGGGCCCTGAGCATGACCTCCTCTTTGCGCAGTTCCCAGTCCGCGGGCGGGTCTGCCGTCCACGCTGTTTTCT
The DNA here is from genome assembly GCA_004525155.1 of Spirochaetales bacterium. Classification (GTDB taxonomy): domain Bacteria; phylum Spirochaetota; class Spirochaetia; order SPDA01; family SPDA01; genus SPDA01. Next base: position 2,493 of record SPDA01000156.1, on the reverse strand, counting down.
GCGCCTCCCCGGCAGTCGGGGCCAGCCTGATCCTTTCTTCCAGCGCACTTCCCCGGTGCTTTACTGACTGGAAATAGTGTTCAACAGTCGCATATTCCCTGCCGTCCACTGTGAAAGCGGACCTGTAAAAATTGGAAAGAAACCGGTATCCGCCCTCGACGCGCCCTTTGGACTGTCCGTAAAAATATATGTGGGATTCCCTATTCATCTCCGGCTTGCCCCTGGCCCGGTATTTTAATACCGAGGTGCCCGGCGAGCGAAAGGATTTTGGTAAGAAAATTGGCAAGCATGTCGAAGGAGGAGTTATCGCCTCCGGTCTGGAGGACCTTGAGTTCCTTTATCTCCGGCAGGGAAGCTGAAATTTCGGGAAGTTCCTGGATCAGTTCATGCAGCAGTACCCGCTCGTTCCTCAGGTTGTTTATCTCCTGCCTCATTCTCTCGATCTTTACATTGAGCTCGTCGTTTCTGAATTTCTGCTGATTATCCGACTCCGCCATGGCCGTCTTTTTGCCGTGCTCGATCTCGAGCCTTGCAAGTTTTTCCTCCAATGTCAGCCGGTCCAGGGCGTCCTGCTGCTTCTGCAGCAGTTCCTTGAAGGCTGCCTCTGTTTCCCGGACAACTTTTTCCTTTTCCATCCTCCGCTCTTCGTTCTCCAGGCTTACCAGGGTAAGTCTGGTATCCTCCGCTATGGCGTGGGCCTTTTCCTCTATTTCAAAGGAAATCCTGCTGCGGCTTGATTCAAGCTGGACCCTGGCCTCCTCGATTGCCTTTTCCGTGTTCTGCTTTAATATCTCAAGCTCCCTGCGGAGCTTGAGTTCGTTTTCCTTTGCCGTAAGGCGCTCTCTCGATTCGGCCTTGGCTTTAGCCGTCTCCTCCTCCAGGTTCACCCGCTCACGGATCGATTCCTGCTCCTTTCTGAAACGTTCCGATTCCTCCTTGAGCCTGAGCTGGAGCGCCTCGGTCTGTTTCTGCTGCTTGATCCTTTCTATTTCGACCGTTGCCTCCGACTCGGAGGTTTCCGCGTTTTTTCTCGATTCCAGCTCCTTGGTCCTTATAGCCTGCTCCATGGTGAGATAACTTATTCTTGAGGCTTTTTTCTGTTCGTAGCGGAAATGGCTCTGAAGGTCCGTCCAGAGATTTTCGGAACAAACCAGCGCTTCTCTTATCTGCACGGTGATAATTTTGATACCCAGTCCCGCGTCGGTATCCGCGCTCCCTGTACGCTGACCCTCGGCAACAAGCTTGAGACGGGCGGTGAGCTCCTCGATAATCGGAGCCTTGTCCGTTAAGACCTCCTCCACGCTCATGGTGGATATCTTGTCCTTTATGGCGGCTTCCGCCTGTTCCCTGAGCTGCGCGTTTACAATCCCTAGGGGGTCCCGGGAATCGGAAAAATCGAGTTTCCTGTAGGCGACGGAAATATCGTTTATCTGCCACTGGACATAGGCGAGAATGTTGATGCCCTGTTTTTCCTTGCTTATGCAGTTCGCCACGACGCCGATGGTCTGCATGGCCGCGGGAATAATGAGGTACGCGTCCTTGTTCGGCCGGTAGAGAAAGGAGATGCCGAGACCGATGTTCACGGGCTGCTTCGTATTGATGCGGGTATGGACCACATAGACATTGGGCGGAACAATCACCCTGCGCCAGCCGAGGGAGCCGGTTTCCCTGACCTTGATGGGTTCCTTTTCAAGCTGCATGTCCTCGGAGGTTTTTATCTGGTTTATCTGCAGTTTCTTGGCCTTCCTGACCGTTCTTTCCGCCGGCGGCATGGGAGAAAGGCCTTCCATTTTCTGCCTGGCCGCGCTTATATCCCCAAATCCCGTGGCCTGGCCCATAGTCTGCACCATGGGCTCCTCTTCAATAAATTCTTCCTCCTCCACAGCCTGCTGCTCAACGAAAATATCCATGGCAGATTTCTTTTCCATAGTCACCCCCTGCTTTTAAAACATTAAGCGATTTGCGGTCATAAATCAAGAATATTTTCCGGCTAACCGGATTCTTTACATAGACTGTATTTTATCCCATAATGCTTTATAATCATGGAAATTTATGAACAGTATCTGAAGAACCTGCCTATAATTCCGAATGTTGCTGCCAAAGTTATGTCCATCACCGAGGAAAAAATCGATATCTCCTTCCAGGAGCTGGAAAACATCATCAAAATCGATCCGGCCCTATCCGCCAAGATCCTCAAAGTGGCCAACTCCGCCCTGTACGCGCGGCAGAAGGAAATAAAAACCCTTCAGATGGCAATCACGCTGCTTGGATTCAAGACAATAAAGAGCCTCGTGATGTTGACAACTGCCTCCAATATGTTCCTCAAGTACAGAAACACGCTGTTCTACAAACATTTCTGGAAGCACTCGGTTATGACGGCCTTTATCGCCAAGGAACTGGCCTTCAAGCATGTGAAAAAACTCAATCCCGATGAACTGTTTATCGCAGGCCTGCTGCATGACATTGGCGAGGCGGCCATTTTCCACACGGACC
>SPDA01000637.1 GCA_004525155.1 Spirochaetales bacterium | reverse complement strand
AGATAATCGACGCCCTTCGAAAGTTTACCGGCGACCTCCCTGCTCCGCTTCTGGGCGGCGGCATAATCCACCTTCAGGCTCCCTTCGTCGAAACTGAAGCCGAAGGTTTTTCCTTCCTTCAAAAGGCCGATTATTTCCGCGTTTCTGAGAAGGGCCTTGGTCGGGATGCAGCCCCAGTTGAGGCAGGTGCCCCCCATGCTCTCCTTCTCCACGATGGCCGTTTTCAGTCCCAGTTGGCCGGCCCTGATTGCCGCTACGTATCCGCCGGGTCCCGCGCCTACAACTACAACATCGTATTCCTTCATTTATACACGCCTCCTGCACACGTCCTGCTCATAGGCAAGAATATTTTTAATGATGTCCCTGTCCACGGGCGCCTTCATGCTTTCGCAATAGTAGTCCCACACAGCGCCCAGGGGCAGGGTTTTGAACTCCTCCATAAGGGCGAGGCGCGCGAACCTGTTCCCCTTTTCCTCGTATTCCCGCAGTTTTTTTAAAGGTTCCAGGAAAGCTGCGAGCATGCCCTTGAGCACACCCCGCGAACCGATGGTATAGGCGCCGATCCTGTTCATGGTGCCGTCGAAGAAATCGAGCCCCATCCAGGCCTTGTCCCATTTGCCCGTGCGCACCAGCTCCTCGCAGAGATACCGCACGTCATCGTTGAAAATGGTCACATGGTCCGAATCCCAGCGGACAGGCCTTGAAATGTGAAGGAGCATCTCTTCAAAATAGAGGAAAGCCGAGGAAATCTTGTCCGCCACGGATTCCGTGGGATGGAAGTGGCCCATGTCGTAGCAGAGCATCTTTCCCCTGGTAAGGGCATAGCCGTAGTAAAACTCGTGGGAACCGACGGTATAAGCCTCGCTGCCGAGCCCGAAAAGCTTGCATTCCAGGGCGTCCCTCATCCTGTCCTTCGGATATTCAACGGTGAATACCTCATCGAGGGCGTCTTTTAAAATTTTCCGGTACCCGTAACGGTCCGCTGTCAGGTCCTTGTCGCCGTCATGTATCCAGATATTGTGGATGCAGGGGGTCTTCTGCGCCTGCCCCAGGGCAGCGGCGATTTCCCTCGACCGCTTGTGTTGTTCGATCCAGAACTGCCGCTTTTTTTTGTCCCTGCTGGCGAGTGAAAAGCCGTCATCGGACTTGGGGTGGGAAAAACTCGTGGAATTGGAATCCAGCTGTACCTTGTTCTTTTTAGCCCAGCTGATCCAGGAGGCAAAATGTTCCGGCGATACCTGGTCCCGATCCACGGACTTGCCGCCGAAGTCTCCGTAAATGGCGTGAAGGGCGAGGCGATGGCTGCCGGGCATGAGGGAAAAGACCTTCTCCAGATCGGCGCGCATCTCCGCCAGGTTCCGGGCCTTGCCGAAGTAGTTGCCCGTTACCGCGGTGCCGCCGCCGTGCAGGGCGCTGTCCTGGTTTTCGAAGCCGGCCACATCGTCCGTCTGCCAGCAGTGCACGGAAAGGGAAACTTTTTTAAGCTGCCTTATGGCGTTCTCTACATCGACGCCGTAATCCGCATACCGTTCCTTCGCCTGCTCAAAGGCTTTTTCCGCTGATTGTTTGGGCATGAGGTACCTCCATTTTTAAAAAACCATGCTTTTATATAACAGATTTTTATAATGGAGATGATCGGGAGGGTTGTCAAGGATATACTTCCATACCGGCTTACGGAACACTTCTTCCAGCAGTATACTCCTCCGGGTACCCGTACCCCGGATCGGCGGGGTCACCCGGATCGGCAGCCGTCCGGATGCAGGCCGGTATACGCGGGCATATTCATTGCCCAGGGCGCCTCCCGGTTCATGGACAGAATTCTTTTTTATTGCCCTTTGATACATCCTGAAAAGGTGTTATATTAGAAACAAATAGTGTTACATAATTCCCTTAAAGTTGTCTTATTCGAGGAGATGTTTATGGAACAGAAAATCAGATTTGCAAAATCATCGGTACTTTTTTTACTCATTATCCTGTTTCTTCTTTCCGGCGTCGGTCTTTTTGCCGGGGGGAAGAAAGAAGTTAAACCAACGGAACTGCAGATGACCTCCCAGCCGAGGCAGTATATTTCCCCGGCTGCCCAGGACGGCGTGCAGGACGGTATGCAGCTGCCCTTCTCGGACCTGGTACTGCCGGGAACGGACCGGGTTATCGTGTCCTGGACCTTTACCGTGTTCGACGGGTCCGGCGCTGTAGTCTTTCAGGACACCAAGGT
>SPDA01000295.1 GCA_004525155.1 Spirochaetales bacterium | reverse complement strand
CTTCAGCGTGAGACTGTATTCTTCCTTCCGCAGTTTACCGGAAAAGCTTTTTACCCTGTGGCCCGTGAAAAAGTCGGCGAGAGGGTCGATGATGCGGAAAAACAGGGGACCCGCCGTCCTGCGCGGCAGGGAGGCTATGACCATGTCCCCCCTTTTGGGTTTAACCAGGGCAGGAAATTTTACACCGAGAATTTTAAGCTCCGGTCCGAAGACAAGGGGTGATGCAAGCACCTTTTCCCCTTTCTCGAGCGTTGGGGACATGGAAGTATTTTCCATTCGGAAAGTGGTAACAAAAAAAGCGTTCACTATCTGGAAGATGACGAACCAGACAACTATCAATTTGAGGAAACCGAAAAACCGCCTCCGGGCGAGATTTTCCGGCCTGTAGGGCTTGTAGGTGTAGGACTGATCAAGAAACGACGCCATACCGCATTCCTACCGGATGGAACCGAGACGGTACAGCGGCCAGTATTTGAACATGGCCCTGCCGAGCACCTTTGTCTTCTGCACCGGCCCGAAATAACGGGCGTCCTTGGAATTGTCCCTGTTGTCCCCGAGCGGAAACACGTATCCCCGCGGTATGTACCAGCCCATGTCGGCCTTGCGCCATTCGGTTCCATAGCGTCTCTCGTTGGGGAAAATGGCATAGAGAGCTTCCGCCCTGTACTTGTTCCAGGCATACGAATCCTCGTACCGCAGCTCGGAATCGGCCATTGCCGTTTTATAGGACTCCGGTATGCCGAGCAGTGCATATTCAAAGGCGTCTCCCATGCCCGCCTTCCGGATGCCATCGTAGGCGCTCTTGTCAACGAGCCGCTGCGTGACGAATTCTTTTTTATCGTGCAGAGGATACGTCCGCTCCGGAATCCATTCCCCGGTCCCGGGCAGGTTCAGTTCAACCTCGCCCTTCTCGAAACGCAGCCTGTCCCCGGCCATGCCCACCGCGCGCTTAATGAGGAAATGGGCCCTGGGCCTTCCCTGGGAATCGCGGTCTATATCCACAAAGGAAAGTGTCACCATGTAGAGTACGCGCTGGAGAATGTCGAAAGCGCTGCCCTTGGAAATGTATGAAGGATTTTCGAAGATGATGACCTCGTCCCTCACAGGCTCCCTGAATCCGTTTATCTTGAATTTCCCCGGCACAAGCTCCGGACCGTAGATGAATTTATTGACAAATATCCTGTCCTGAATGAGCAGGGTATTCATCATGGAACCCGAAGGTATCTGATAAGCCTGGAATACGTATTGGTTGATGAGGAGCACGACAAATGCGGCCCAGAGAAACGCCTCAATCCAGTCCACTACCGGGTGTTTTTTCTTCTGCTTTTCCCTTTTTACATGCCTGCGTTTCTTGCGCCAGGAGAGGAATGCCTCCGTTCCCCTGGTGAGCGTCTTGTACCAACCGTCCATCCTAGCTCCAGTGGCACGAGATTAGCATGAAAAGCCGGCGTTGACAAGGTATTTAACAGGTTCTATACTGTGTTCCCAATGGCAAAAAAACAAACCTCCGACGATACCTCGCAGCAGGATATTCACGTAACACTGAAGCCTTTTCTCGGCATGAAGCCGGGTCTTTATCTGACTATTATATACGCACTCCTTCTGGCGCTTATCATCTATCTCGTGCTGTTTTTGCCGGGAATCCGAAAAAACGGCAGTCACCTGCGTTTTTCAGTACATCCGGCGGGGGCTGCGGTGTATGTGGACGGGCAGTACGCGGGCGCCGCTCCCTGCGAAGTTTTCGTTTCCAGGGGGAATCATACGATTGTCGTTTCAAAACCCTTTTTTGAACCTGCGGAAATGCCCATGACCATTAAAGGCAGGGTTTTCGCAAGCCTGATTGCGCCGCGAAGGCTTGCCGTTCCGGTGGACCTCGCCATGAAGGACCCGCAGGGCCTCCTGTCCGCCCGGTTTGAAGAAGTGAACAAATGGGCGCTTATCGACAGGGTTTTCTATAACTACCAGGTGCCGCCGGTTCTCACCGATACGGTGAAAGATCTGTCCGCCGCCGGCAATGCCGGTTCCGCCGCCGCCGCCGAGTGGATATCGGTCCTGCCGGCAGTCGTTTCGAACGAATATATTCTCAAAGATTATATAGATGCCGCAAGCCGTACTGTCACAGGGAACGGCGCGCTCTCCCCGCTGCAGGCTGTTTCCATGGTCCGTGATGCGGCCGTGTTTATCGATTCCGGCGGGGCGTCGGCTCTCTGGCTGGGCAGCATACTCCCCGATGTTCAGAAAAAGATCCTCCAGGAGACGGACTGGTATAAAAAACGGGTTGCGGATTATGTGGAAAAAATAAAAGCCGCGGAAAAATCCGTTTCGGATGAAATCGCAGCTTCACTGAAAGTGTCCGGCATCTCCTTCAGCCGCATTCCAGGGGGAAATTTCCTGGCCGGCGGGGACAGGGCCGGCATCAATACGAGAAATATCGAAAAAGAAAAAGATGTCCCTTTCCCCTCTTCGGTACCCGGCTTTTTTATTATGGATTATGAAGTTTCCAGGGAAGAGTACGCCATGTTTACAGCCGAAAATCCGGAATGGCGAAAGGAAAATCTCGATGCCCTGCTGAAGGAAAAACTGGTTACCGGAGATTATCTCGCCGTTGATGAAGCCGCCTCCGAAAACCCGGCAGTCCCGGCGGATTCCCAGTATAACGTGTCCTGGTGGGCTGCGGATGCTTTCTGCGGCTGGCTGACCACGAAGCTTCCTCCCTCCCTCGCCGGCGACTATGAAGTGCGGCTTCCCGCGGAACTGGAATGGGAGTGGGCCGCCGGCAACAGACTGCCTGCGGATTTTACGGACGGATTATGGGAATGGTGCGGCAACTGGTATTATCCCGAAGTCTTTTTTTTCCCCGCGCTGTGGGATAAACTTGATAACAATCCTCAATACCGGGGAACGGAGAAATCCGTGCGCGGCGGCTCCTGGGCAAACCAGCCAGGCAGTATAAAAAACGAGACCCGGGGTTCCCAGCCGCCTGACTGGTGCACTCCCTTTCTCGGTTTCAGGGCCGTAATAGCCCCGAAAAAATAATTCAGCCGCAGGCTTTACATATGGAAAAAACTCCGGTAAAGGTCCTGGCCAGAAACAAGCGGGCCTTTTTTGAATACACAATAGATGAAACCCTCGAGTGCGGTATAGAACTTCTGGGTACAGAAGTAAAATCGATCAAAATAGGCAAATTTTCCTACACCGACTGTTACGCGAAAATAAAGAACGACGAACTCTGGCTCATAGGCTTTCACATATCCCCCTACCCTTTCGGAAACCTGTTCAATCATGATCCGCTCCGGGTACGCAAGCTGCTGGTACACAGGGAAGAGATTAAAAGGCTTAAAAGAAAGGTGGACGAAAAAGGTTTTACCCTGGTGCCTGTCAGCTTTTACCTGAAAAAAGGCAGGGTAAAGGTGGAACTCGGTTTGTGCAGGGGGAAAAAACTGCACGACAAGCGGGAGAGCATAAAGAAAAAGGACCTGGCCAGGGAGGCTCAGCGGGAATTCAGATAGTACACTTGTAAAGGTACCCTGTAACCTCTATTATACAAAAAGTACTGCCGTACTGGCGGCCGGATTAGTCAACGTGGTAACAGAGGAACAAAATTGCGCAGGGTAACGCTCGCTGTTCTTTTACTTTTTATTCTTCAATTCGAAACTCCCCGCCTTTTTTCCGAAGAAACGGTTATTCTTGACGACCGCAGCAAATCCTATAATCTGATAAATAAAATTTATCTCCTCGAAGATTCAGACGGCAGCCTCGACATTGAAAGCGTTATTGCCAGGACCGCAGAGTTTGTCCTGATTCCCGATGCCGAACCGAATCTTGGATTCACGAGGTCCGTCTACTGGGCAATGATTGTTATCCAAAACGAATCCGCCCTGGATAAATGGCTGCTGGAGCTGGCATACCCGCCCTTTGATTATATAGACCCGTACATTGTAACGGAAAGCCGGTCAGGCAGGACAATTGTTAAACAGGAACCCACAGGGGACAGCATTACCTATACCAGCAAAGCCAACCCGGACCGCAATCATATAATTATCATTCCCGTAAAACCCGGACAGAAAGCCGAAGTCTTTCTGCGGCTTAAAACGGAATCCTCCTTTGTTTTTCCGCTGAAAATATGGGTTGAGGACGAATTTTATAAATCGAGCAGTACATCGATGATTCTGTTCGGACTGCTTTTCGG
>SPDA01000289.1 GCA_004525155.1 Spirochaetales bacterium | reverse complement strand
GCCAAAATGTAGCCAACGCCGAGGAAAACCCAGGCAAAAGGAATCAAAGCCAGGTAAACACCTATTGATCTAAACCACTATCCTGTATAAAATAAGGTAAAATCTGGCAACGGCAGGCAAACAGCTGCAAAGTCCCTCACGCTTCTGGGGGTCAAGGGGTCGGCGGTTTTAATCCGCTTAAGCCCGAGTAGTAATTACATCACGCATATAGTATTCTTTGGATACTGGGCAAATACGAGTCAGTTCAGACCGAAGCTTCAATAGTCGGGTTAAATTATTCCAAAACCATCTTCTTTTCTTCTGTTTTTTTATATGATTCCAGTTCAGAAACCGCGCCGATTATATTGTCTTGGCACTTATAGAGTGTTTCACCCTGAAAAACGGCACCATTATCGGCCTCGGCGATCCAATAGCCCTCCTAGTGAATAAACCGGACTTTTTATTCATAATTTTTATCATAGCCTAAAGCATCAAAAGAGGAAGGTAACCAGATTTTCGGATCTATGAAGAAAGGCCGGAATCATACTTTATCAACAAGGATAAATAGCATGTTGTGTCACAAGAAGTACCTGTCAATGGAAATCTTGCGGAATGAAAGACTTCTTTAAAGAGAAAAATAATACTTTTAACCTATTGGCCTTCACGCTCTGGCAGGAAAAATAATTAACCATGGAAAGATAGGGCCGGTGGAGGGGTAAGATCCTGACCCTCCCCTTCGATGACCTTTCAGATGATCTCGTCACCCGCCCCGGGAAGACCGAGGTTAATAATCTTTTCCAATTTTACTTTTACAACAGCTTTGGGTGCGGATATACCTGCTTTTTTCATCATCTCTGTCGTCTGATCATAGAGAGGCCCCGAAGTGACAACTTCCGCTGTTCCATGGAAACGGAAGCCCTTTAATTTTTAACGGTCGACAACGGCAATGGCAACTTTTGAACCATTATTGACATTGTCCCATGTCCTTTTACCGGTAACTTCGCTAAAAACCAGATGCCCATCGTCTAATACCCTGGTACTTCGCTTCGGACCGATATTCGGCGTACCATCACGGTTTACCGTTGCGACGAAACATTGCTGAGAAGCAACTAAGTCTTTCATTTCCTGTGTAAGCTTTGCCATGTATCTTCCTCCGATGAAGATGAAATAAAATATTTTTAGAATAAAATTAAAATTACCCCGTAAACTATTGGGATATTGTATTCAAATTCAATCCATTGGTCAATTCGGGCAGGGTGCCATCGAAGACGGCTTGTATTGAAGGAACCTCTGCGTATTACGGCTTCTCTGATGGTTTCTCTATCGAAATAAAACTGATTTTAATGTGCGTTTATTAAAGGCGGAATTTGGTTCAAGGCTATATAAGCTATCGGATCGACCTCATTGGTGGACTTAAGTATACCGTGAAAAGAAATTGCCAGGGACCCTCCTGCGAAATATTATATTTTAAGTGAATCGAGTATTGTGGTAAAACGGAGGGCGGCGGAGGTGGCGGCGCCGGCGCAAAAGGAAATAAGGGCGAACAAGATCGCCGGTCTGGTCATCACGCTCGTCGACGGCCAGGACACCGCGCGGGGACAGGGTTTTGGATTCGCAAACCGCACATGGTCAGTATCAGCGGGTCTGCTGCGGCTGGAAGGATTCTGCGAAAGCATGATCGTTTTTTCACCGGCAGCCCCGGAGAGCCCAGGGGCAGAACAGGAAAAAAGAATACCGGAAGCAAAGGTACTCTGCCGCGGATTGTGCAGAAACCTCCCCAACCAAGGTTCAGTCGAATTTTTCGTGGTGACGAGTCTTCTGATATTGTTTGATTCTTGTTTGTAGAAAAGTTATGCAGGAGTATTTTTCATGATTATTCAGGTTTGTTTTAAAACAGGTGCCTTGTCGGGGAGGTACGGCTTGTAGTTCTCACATTTGTATTGACTCAAAAATAGAGGCGCCTGGGTTCTGGATAAATGTTCATGAAGACGGCAGGAGTAAACGGGGGGCGCGCGGCCTAGGTCTCTTCGAGTTTCCGCCTTATCAAGGAAGAAACCTCGCGAAAAGGACCGCACGGTTTACCGTCTATATCCGCTACCGGCAAAGCGCCGATGAGGGCGTTGGAAATGAACACCTCGTCCGCAGAGAGGATGCTTTCAGGTCTGAAATAGGTCCGCGATACGCGGTAACCGGCCTCTTCCAGTATCTTGAGTATCTGTTTTTCCATGACGCCATGAAGGTAAGGCGCGTCCGCGGGAGGCAGGCTGACAACAGTGCCCTTTCTCGCGTAAATATTCGCCGCCGAACATTCAAGAACCATGCCCTGCGGATCGCATAACAGGGCTTCGTAAGCTTTTTTCTCCGCTGCGTACTGTCTGGCTGCAAGGGAGAATAAATAGTTAAGGCTCTTGTGACGCGCAAGCGGGCCTGAATGAGCCTGGGGGAAAACGGCCATCCCGATGCCTTTTCCGTACAGATTTTCTGCAGGCGCACGATACGGGACAGCGGTCACGAGGACCGTTGGAGTGCCGGCAGCGGGAAACCCGATGCCCGGCCCAGCAAGGCCTTTACCCCTTGTTACGATTATTTTTATCCTGGCCGGGCCGGTCGTCAGGCCGTTGGCGGCAGTCAGTTTTTCTATAGCGTCATCGAAATGGACGGCATCCGGCAGGTTAATGCCGAACTCCAGGCAGGAGGACAGTAACCTTGCTTCGTGGTCCCGAAGAAACCTGGGCCTGCCGTCGACGCACAGTATGGTTTCGAAAAATCCGTCGCCGTAGAGAAAACCCCGGTCATGTATGGATATCTTGGCCCTGGACTCAAGCAGGCACCTGCCGTTCAGCATGACAAAAATGCCCTGTTTTTCAGGATTCATAAGAGGCCTGCAGATTCTTGATGCTGCATTCGCCTTTGTAGAGCGTTTCCAGATATTCCTCCTCCGGGTCCGAGTCATAGACGACAGCCCCGCCCACGTTGAAATAGATGGTACCATTTTTCACCACGGAGGTGCGGATTGCTATGTTCAGATCCATGGAATCGTGAAAACTGATATATCCTATGGATCCGGTGTATACCCCGCGCGCGTTCGGTTCCAGTTCGTCTATTATTTCCATGGCCCGGATTTTAGGACAACCCGTTATCGAGCCGCCGGGAAAGCAGGCCCGAATCGGGTCTAAGGGACTTAAGTCATCCCGCAGTCTTCCTTGTACCACGGAGACCAGGTGGAACACATTCGTATAACCTTCGATCCTTTTGTGTTCGGCAACCCGGACCGAATCCCCGCAGCAGACCTTAGAGAGATCGTTCCGCATCAGATCCACAATCATGGAAAGTTCCGCCTCGTCCTTGGCGCTTTCCAGGAGCTCCTTTTTAAGGCTTTCATCGTCGGGGGCCGTTTTTCCCCTGGGCCGAGTGCCCTTGATGGGCCGGGTCTCCACAAAGGCCCCCTTGCGGAAAAGAAAACGTTCCGGGGAAGTGGAAACAACCTTAAAATCGCCGCAATCGAGATAGGCATAGAACGGAGCGGGATTCATGCCGAAAAGCTGCGTGAAAGAGAGGTACGGATCGCCGGTAAAAGGTGCACTGAACCGCTGTGAGAGGTTAGCCTGGTAGATATGGCCGTTTATGATGTACTGACGGATCTTTTCGACAGTATCGAGATATTCCTGTTTGGTAAAGTTCGATTGTACGGAACTTCTGCCGCTGCTGCCGCCCTTCTGCCTTTTGGGTGCCGGCCCGGAGCAGGCTGCGAGCAGATCCCTGACCCGGCTCTCATGGTCGTCCCGCTCCCCGGGCGGGGTAAAGGTACACAGCTGCCAGGTATTGTATTTCCCATCATGGATGAGCAGGCTCCTGTAAAAACAGAAATGCATGTCCGGCAGGTCGAGATCGTCACGAGCCGTCTGGGGCAGTTTTTCCAGCAGGTTTTTCATCTCGTACCCGAAATAGCCGATACCGCCCGCCGTAATAGGCAAGGAGGGATTTGCCGCCGCCACCCGGTTCTGGTTCAGGACCGATTCCAGCACGGCAAGGGGATCGCCGGTAATAGTCTCGGTGCTGCCGTTCCGGGTCAGCCTGGTTTCCCGGCCTTTGGAACGCAGCACGCAGAAAGGATCATACCCTAAAATGGAAAATCTCGCGCAATCGTGGCTGCCGCCGGAGACCAGAATCGAGGTCATCGGCTTATCCGCCAGGCGTCCGAAGACGTCGACGATGCTGTGGTCGCGCAGGTCCTGCAGTTCGATTGTCTGATGCG
>SPDA01000187.1 GCA_004525155.1 Spirochaetales bacterium | reverse complement strand
GAATACGACAAGATTTATAATTCGAAAAAAAACCAGGTAACCTACAATTACAGGGATTATCTTAAATCGAGACCTACGGATTATTACAGTCAATCGGAACTCGTTTTCTACGATCTCCTTTTTGACAACGAAAAGGAGGCCCTGAACCTGTTTGAGAAGCTGGAGCATAATGACATCGATCTGCGGCAGTACATGGACAGGGAAGATTATATGGACTGCACCTATCTTCTTGCGGAAGAATACGAGAAAAAGAAGGAATTCGTAAAAGCTTACTGCCTCTTCGGCATTATAGCGGAATGTGAGCTTAAAAAACCTTATTTCCGGCATTTTATGGTGGAGGTTATTGAAAAACTGAAATCCATCGGTTGTACGAAGCTTCACCGGGAACTCTCTCCCGACAGGCATATACAATATCTGGAAACAGTAGCCGGTTACGATATCTCCGACAAACTGAACGCCGCTCTCTTTAAAAAGATAGCGGAAATACACATAAAGTCGGGTAATTTTGATAAAGCGAGATATTATTTGGAAATCGGCGCCGCCATGGATCCCTCCCTCGTGGGGATACGCAGACTGAACGAAAAAATGGCAGCCGGATAGAGGATTAGGTAATGAGAAAGTTCGTTTTAATTATCATATGTTTACTGCTGTACGGTCACGCCGCTTTTTCCCAGATAGTCATGGACAAACCCGCTGCTACGGTAAATCTCGTAAAGCCCGAAATAATAATGCAAAAGCAGCTGGACGCGAACATACAGCTTCTTAAACAGCAGCTCACCGCCCTGCGGCAGCCGGTTCCGGGCAAAGAGGAAATACTCGAAGAGATGATAATTTCCAAATTATTTCTTCAGGCAGCTAAAAAGGAAAAACTGAACGTAACCGATTCCGAGGTTATTGCCGCCGTTAAATCGCAGATAGGAGCTGCCGCGGGTACGATCTCCGATGAGCAGCTTAAAACTCTTGTTTTTCAGCAGACCGGCATGCCCTGGGAACAGTATATCCAGCAGGGCAGGGATCAGCTGCTGACGCAGAAATACATCGAATTTAAAAAAAGCGATGTTTTCAAGAACATCAAGCAGCCGACGGAGGCGGAAATTCAGGAAATTTTCAAGGCCAACAGTCATCTTTTCATGAACCCCGAAATGGTGCGTTTCAGCCAGATCTACCGGGATACACGAAACCTTTCCCCGGATGACGAAAAAAAAGCCCGGGACCTGATGTATGAAATCACCCGGGATCTGAAAAACGGCGTCTCCAAGTTCGAAGACATGGTCATGAAGTATTCCGACGACATCCAGTCCCGGTACAAGGGAGGCGATGTGGGGTATCTTACCATCAACGATACCGCCTCCAGACAAATGCTGGGGGATGCGCTTTTCAACGCCGCCTTTTCATTAGGGCTCTACGGCGTTTCGGATGTCATAAAATCCAATGTAGGGTATCATATAATAAAGATAACTGAAAAAAGGCCCAGAAAATTCCTCGAACTGACGGATCCTGTAACTCCCGCAACCAAGGAAACAGTCAGAGACCGAATTGTGTCCCTGAAAATGCTCGAAGCGCAGCAGGTGGTCATGCAGACCGCCGTCGAAGACCTGGTTAAGGAGCTTAAAAGAACTGCGGAAATTAAAATATTCAAGGATAACATTGACATAAACGTCGGCAATCTCAAATATTTTAAAGACTGTGTTAATTGAGACCTTATGGGACTGAGACGAAAAGGAAGAATACTGTCTCTCCAGGCCCTGTACGCCTGGGAAATAAGCAGGTCACCGCTCAATTTTCTGCTTGAATACTCCTGGCTGGATGAAGAAAGACGCAAGGAATATGAAGGCGAGGCAATGACATTTTCAAGCCTTCTCACTGCCGGGACGCTCGAAAATATCGAGCTCATAGACAGCACCATAAAAAAAAACCTGGAACACTGGGACTTCAGCCGGGTTTCAAAAGTCGATCTGGCTATATTGAGAATCAGCGTCTATGCCCTGCTCTTCCTCACCGACATTCCGCCTTCCGTGACCATCGACGAAGCAGTCGACCTGGCAAAGGATTTCGGGACAGACGACTCCTATCGTTTTATTAATGGCGTACTGGATGGAATCCGGAAGGAAAAGATTGTATACTCATTTCCGTAAATCATGAAAAGAAAACGGCTTGTTTCCATCCTGCTTTTCGTCCTGCTTCTCTGTGTGATAGGCGGAGGAATTTTCGGCTTCTTTGCCTTCCGCAGAGCGCAGAAAGCCAAATATCTCGAAGCGATTCTCACGCAGGCTGACGCCAAAATAGAGAAGGGCCTGTCCGGGGATGCGGCGGTCATCATTTCCAGAATAGGCCGTTTGAACGCATCCGCCAGACAATGGCTGTCCCTTCTCAAGCGCTGTTATTACATTTCTGCAAAGACTGGCGATTACACCCTCTTTAAAAAATACGCAGGCCTCGCAGTTAAAAACATACCCGGCAACGAGGACCTCTGGGCCTGTGTTGTTTTTGCAGACTTGAAAAAGCCGGATAAACCGGAGAAAACGGTTGCCAACGCCCTAAAGCACCTGGCTTCGTCGAAGTATGACATGCTGAAAGCTGAAACTCTCCTGCGGTGGAAGCCGGACATGATTCCGGGTACGGCATTTTCCGATATCCGCGCCAGAGACATTATGGGATGCGGTGCGGACCCGGATCCGGAGAAAGTCGAATTGATCCTTACAAGCCTCGATCTCGAGGAGCTTTTTCCCCTGGTGCCTGTATTATGGCTCCTCCATGAAAAGCCGGAGAAGGCGTATGGCTTCATGAAACAGAAACAGTCCGTAATTCCGGAAGATCTTCAGTTATTTACCGCTTTTGATTCCGGTCATTTCGACGAAGCCCTGGTCCTGCTGGAAGACGTACCGGAAAAACAGCTTTCTGCGGTTGAAAAACTGCTGCTGAAGGGCGATATCTTCATGGAGATGCAGGAGTATGCCAAAGCCAAAGATTTATACAAACAGACCTCTGCTTTCATTGAAGACACAATCGCGTCGAACAATGCGGAAATCGCGAGGCTCGAAGGAGATTCGAAAAACACAAACGACAAATCTTCCATTCTGGCTGAAATAAACGTCTTGAAAGAGGAGAATGCAGGTCTACCGTCGGTGCAGTGGATACCCTACCTCAATCTGGCCTGGCTTGCGTCGATACTGGACGAAGAGGGCGGGTTCTCCTATCTTCTCAAGGCCTATGATATTTTCCCGGAGAAAAAAGAAATCCTTCTGCCACTCGGATGGTATCTCGTGCAGCAGCGGCAGTACGATGATGCCCAGGAAAAACTTGAATTATTCATCCGGAAAAATCCGAAGGACCCTGACATCAGCCTGCTCTACCTGGTTTTACCTTCCTCCCTTTCAAACCCAGAGCGTTACAGGGCTTCTCTCTGGGAACTGTACAACAGGTATCCGGACCACACGAAAATCGTACAATACTTTTTATGGTATCTCCTGGGCTTAAAGGACAAGGACGGTCTCTCTGTAATACTTAAAAAATCGAAGGAAATTTTCGGGAACGCGGAATGGATATACTTTTACGAAGGCATGCTTAATTCACTTTATCCCAGCCAGGAAAGCTCGGGAATATTTCTGGAAAGCGCGAAAAATTCTTTTCTCAAGGCAGAGGAACTCAGGGATCGATGGGAAACGCTGTTCAATCTCGGCGTAATTTCCATTAAACAGGGAAACCTCGGAGCGGCGCAGGAATTCCTGGAAAAAAGCTACAGCCTGTTATTGAAGAGTATGGGCGATGCTTCCCCGGCACACGACGGCAATGCCCTTGGATCGATTCTCGTAAACCTTGCCTGGATATCGATGCAGAATGAACGCTACGATGACGCCAGGAAAAAAATCAATACTGTTTTGTCCATTGAACCGACGAATCTCGAGGCCCTTCTCATGCTCCGGAAGCTTGAAGGAGGAAGTAAAAATTGATATGCTTAGTCTAATGAAAAAGCGCGGCGCCGGACGGCCCCGTGCAAGGGATGGATATGAATGGCAAAAATAGTTGAAAGCACCAATACTAACTGTCTTATAGGGGAAGGATCCGTGTTCGAAGGAAAATTCCATGTGGTTGGTTCCATCAGAATCGAGGGAAAATTCCAGGGTGATATCAAAACTGATGATCAGCTCATCATAGCGCCTTCCGGAAAGGTAAAAACAGACATTATTGCGAAAAGGGTCACCGTTGCAGGAACCCTTATCGGGAATATAACCGCGTCGGAAGAAGTGAATCTTCTGGAGAGCGGTAAAGTGCTGGGGAACATAACGACCCCGAGGCTTAATGTTGAGCCCGGCGTCATTACTGACGGCAAGGTATCCATTACCTCCAACTCAAGTTCCGAGATAAGCACGATCATCAAGGATTCCTACGGCGAAGACACAAAAAACGTATTCGCGACCTTCGAAAAACCGGAAAAATCCCGAAAACCAGATGACCATAAGTTGAATGCATGATTCGTCTAAAAAATATCGAGGAAATTCAAAGGATAGGGGATGCCGGTAAAATTCTTGCAGAGACGTACACCGAACTTGAAAAAATCGTATGCGCCGGTATTTCCACCAGGGAAATAGACCAGGCTGCCCATGACTTTGTTATGCGGCGGGGAGCAAGACCCGCCTTTCTCAATTACAGGGATTTCCCGGCTTCAATCTGCACTTCCATCAATGAGGAAGTAATCCACGGCATTCCGGGCTCGAGAAAGCTTCAGAACGGCGACATTATAGGTCTCGATTTCGGAGTTGACCTGAAAGGCTATATAGCAGACGCGGCCGTTACCCTGCCTGTGGGCAAGGTAAATCCGGAGGCGCAGAAACTTCTCAAGGTAACGGAGGAATGTCTGAACCTCGGTATTGCCCAGGCAAGGTGCGGCAACAGAATCAAACATATTTCCGAGGCGATCTATAATCACGCGAAAAGCAATAATTTCGACGTGGTACGGAAGTACTGCGGACACGGTGTGGGGTTCGAAGTGCATGAGGATCCGCAGATAATGAATTACCCGGGGCCCGGGGGCAATCCGAGAATAAAAAAAGGCATGGTTCTAGCCATTGAGCCCATGGTAAATCAGGGCACCCATGATGTTGAAATTCTCGAGGACGAGTGGACAGTGGTGACGGCGGACAGCAGCTTATCCGCCCATTTTGAGCATACCATAGCGGTATTGGAAGACCATATCCGTATTTTGACCACTCTCGATGAGGACAACGAGATTGGGTATTAGGGAGGAATTAATCGCATGAGGAAAATATTTTTCTCCAGAAAATTTTTATTTTTTAACCTGATTTTACTTGGCATAATAGCCGGTTTCACCATAGCCATGATATCTTTTTCCTGTTCAACACGCCTGGCAGACGGAAAAAACGCAAAGGG
>SPDA01000448.1 GCA_004525155.1 Spirochaetales bacterium | reverse complement strand
GCCGTCGGCATCCCGGCTACATCCCGAAACGCTCCTTAAGGGCCTTGCGGAAGGCGGGCGGATTCAGTCCCAGGAGCTTTGCCGCCTGTTCCCTGTTGTTGTCTGATACTTTAAGCGCTTCTTCGTAATAGGATTTTTCCGTCTGGTACAGCACCGCCTTGAGATCCAGACCGTCCTCGGGGATGCGGGAGTCTGCCTCTTTTCCTGCGGCGGTTTCTTCGCTTTTCGTCTGCCTGGTGTTCCATGGCAGGAGTTCCTCACCGAGGGTGCCGCCCTGGGACCTGGCGCAGAGGGATGTGATGGTGTTCTGCAGTTCCCGGACATTGCCGGGCCAGCCATAGGCCGAGAGCGCCTTCCAGCAGCCGCCGGTAAATTCCTTTTTGTCCCCGTAGCGGTCGTTCCAGGAGGCAAGAAAAACCTCCGCCAGTTCTTTTATGTCTTCTCCCCGCTCCCGTAAGGGCGGCAGGGTCAGATCCACATGCTTCAGGCGTTCATACAGGTCCCGCCGGAATCTTCCTGCGCTGATGAAGGTTTCGATGGGCTGATTGGTGGCGGCGATGATGCGAACATCCACTATATACGCTTTGTCCCCGCCTAAGGGGGTCAGGGTTTTTTCCTCGAGCACCTTGAGCAGTTTGGGCTGGATTTCCAGGGGAAGATCGCCTATCTCGTCGAGGAACACGGCGCCGCCGTCGGCGGACCTGAACATGCCCAGCCTGTCCGCATGGGCGCCGGTAAATGCGCCTTTCACATGGCCGAACAGTTCGCTCTCCACCAGGGTAGGGGATAGGGCGGAACAGTTTAGTTCTATAAATGACTTGTCCCTCCTGCCGCTTAACTCGTGGATATGTTTGGCGAACAGGCCTTTGCCCGTTCCCGTTTCCCCGAGGAGGAGGATGGAGATGTCGTCGTAGGCGGCAATGCGCTGCGCCGTCGCAAGGGCTTTCAAAAAGGGCTCCGACCTGCCGATAAGCTTCGTTTTGACGGCAGCCACCCATCTGCCGCCGTCTTCATATGGTGATGCCGGGGATGTGCCGCGGCTCTCCTGCTTCGGGCGAGGATCGTTTTTGCCCGCAGGAAGCAGGGGGACTATTTCCGGCAGAACAGAGTTCCGTAAATCAACCTCGCGTACCTTGTACCTGCCTGCTGCGAACCTGGGCGGGATTCCCTGCAGCAGTTTTGCCTTGAGCAGGCCGGAACGCACCAGGAGAAACCAGCTTGTCTGCATCTGGCGGGTACCCGGATCGAGCAGAATGGCAATGTCGGTATCCGGTGAAGGGAGCTTATTCACAATGTTCTCCACCAGGGCCAGGAGCTTGGTATAGATTTCCTCATAGTCGATGGGGGAGGCAAGGTCGATATTCACGAAGTAGAACTTCCGGTGGTCGATTTCCTCCCGCGCCAGGTGCTCCACAGTCTTTGCCCGTTCCGCGTAGGCGGTACCCGTACAGAACAGGTACACCCGGTCGTAGGATACGGCGGAGAGGTGGGACAGGACGGGGCCGTATTCAGCCTCGGCCTCATTCGCGTAGGGGTCTTTGTTCCCGACAAAGGTAAACAGTATCTGCATCCACATCAGTATAACCCTCTGGATATATTGTGCAATAACCATGCCAAAAAAATTTGTCTCCGTCCTGCGGGGCTGCGGCTGAAAACCGTAATAAAAGTTATGGGCAGGGTAACCAGGGTTGCGAATACGTGCCTGCGCAGCAGTATTTCCCGCTTGGCATGTTAGTTGCACTGTCATGAGCATGGGTACGTTCTCTGCGTATACAGTCAATCAAACCTCGCGTCTTGTCAGCATTATCTATATCGATAATTACGGTACCGTTTCGGAACGGACCATCAGGCCCCTGCGTACCTATAAAGGCAGGAACGGCTATACCTATATCGAAGCCTACTGCTATCTGCGGGGGGAAACGCGGACCTTCAGGAAGGATCACATCCTCACCTGGACAGGACAGCCTTCTCAGGGTGTATCCGCACCGGCCCGGGATGTACCGGCGCAGCCGGGCGCCATCACTCCGCCTCTTAGGGTACCCGTCGAGAAAGTATATAAACCGGCGGAGATATCCCGCATGCAGCCCGCGGCCCGGAAGGAACCGAAGGCCGTGATTCCTCCCCATGGAAAAAAAGCGCCGTCGGGTTTCGGAATCTTTTTCAGGATTATTACAGCCATGGGTTTTATCGGCGGGATTCTTTACGGCGTCTGGAACAGCCCCGGTTTTGAGCTCCCGGATCTGCTGCCGGATAAACCGGGCGAGGTGTACGACCCGGAACCTGCGGCCCGTGTCGTGGTTAAACCGGCGGAGGAACCCGCAGCACCGGTTACAGCGGCGGCTCCCGCGGTTGAGGAAGCCGCACCGCCTCCTCCGGTAACCGTGACCACGTACTCGGAATATCGTGGTTTTAGAATCAAGGTTGACACCACAGGCTCTGAATCAGCCTGTACGGTGGAGGACCTTCAGATCAGCACGACATCGTATTATGTAGCCTTGCGCGGCATCAACGATCTCCTCTTCAGGGAAGCGACGGGAATGGCCAACGGGGAACTGGAAAACATCTACGCCTCGGCGGACAAGGACGGAAGCGGCGCCCTAAGCTGGGAGGAAGTAATCAAATTTCAAAGCTGGCTTGCCGGGGCCTACGCGTACCGGTTTAACGAGGCTGCGCTCTGGCCCTACCAGTTCATGATCCAGCGGGGAGGCGACTGCGAAGACTGGGCCCTGTTTACCTGCGGACTGCTACGCTACTGGGGATGGGAATCCTACGTGGGCGCGTTTATGCCTCCCGGCGGGTATCTGGGGCATGCCATTACCCTGGTTTATTCGCAGCAGGAAATCATCGGTTTCGGTTCGTATTCCATCGAAGAACATTGTTATTTAAACGGCCGGCCGGTCAAAGCGGGCTGTTACATCCCCATCGATTACGAAAAGGTCGGGGACATATCCGATGCCATGGAGGCGGACTGGGAATTGAAAGAATTGTTTGTACCGGAAGAGATCTACGGAAGACAGATGTAGCAATGGCGGACATCGGAGCGGAATAACGCGAAG
>SPDA01000620.1 GCA_004525155.1 Spirochaetales bacterium | reverse complement strand
TTATTATTATTCTTCTTCCCATACCACCGCCTCCTTTACCTGGGCCTGGTCCGCGGCCCTGCCTGTTTCCTGGCCGCTCATATCGAGATAGGAAAACTTTTCCGCCAGCCCGGCGTCCAGGCTCTTTACCCTGGTAAAGGCCGTTTTAGCGGCCGCGTAATCCGCGGTCTCATGGCTCGCGCGGGCTACACCCAGCAGTACGGAGGCGTCATTGGGCCGCACTTTTTCCGCGCGCCTGTAAAACACGATGGCTTCGGCATACAGCGCTTTCAGATAACTTACATTCCCGAGGTTAAGCAGGGCGGGCACATATTCATTCTGGCCGACAGCTTTTTTAAACTCCGCCTCCGCCTTGTCGTTGAATCCGTAGCGGGCGTAGAGCACGCCGAGTTTGTTGATGTATTTGACATCCTGGGTCTCAGTAATCTTCCTGTTTATCTCTTCCACCATGGGGAAGATTTCCCTTTCGACAAAGGCGGTATATTCTTTATTATAGGAGGCTGCCACAGCGCCGGCGGAGGGTGCGGCAATATCGGTACGGATTATGTCGAACCCCACGGGCTCATACACCGTCCAGGCTTTGTGTATGGGAAAAAAGGCAGCCGACAGGTTCGCCGCGTTCTCCCGCCATTCCTTGGCGCCGAACTGCCAGGCCTTGAGAAACCCGTCGTTTATGGCAGTGATCTCCACGGGCACCCAGGTTTTTCCATCCATGAAAATAAGGTCTTCCGGTTTGGAAAGGGCGGAAGAAGCCTCGGCTTTGGACAGGTTAAGGGCAAAGGCCATGAAGATGTGTCCAGGCACGGTGATGAAGGCGGTTTCTATACCGATGGATTCGAGAAGCGCGGCATAGAGTATGGAAAGGTCGTCGCAATCTCCGGCCTTGTACTCGAGGGTCTGCACCGGAAATTGAATAAAGTCCGTTGCGTTTTTGTTTTCGACAAGTTCCGCATAGGGCGAGGAAGGATCCACCACATAGGTCATACCATGGTTCTTAAGAGCCGTAAAAATACCCATGGCCTGAGACAGGTTCCTGTCGATTGCGCTTCCGGTGTTTTCCTGCACAATACCGGCGGTGTTTTTCGCGAATTTGAGCACCTGCGAGTCCTTTGCCGTTACAAAAGCCGCCGCTTTCCGGTCGTCGTCCCAGGTCAGAGCGTTCCTGTTGTTGACGCGCAGGGTCTCCACACGTTCCCGTTTATAGACGGCATCGTTATACGTGTACTTGATCGTAATCTGGGCGGACACTTTGGTCCCTTCGGAAATCTCGAGGATACGGTTGGTAAAAAGACCGTACAGGTCGATTTGCGCTTCCTCTCCCGGTTTAAGGGTCGTAGGAACGGTGCAGGTCTTCGGATTGTCCATGTACTGCTTCACATAAAAGGTCGCCTCAATATTCGCCATGGGCTTTTTTTCAAAGTTTTTTATGACTGCCTTCCCCACGGGATTGTCGTCGTAATAACTGAAGAACACGGGGAATACGTTGTCGAGGTCGACGGACAGCAGGTCCAGGCCCTGCCCGGGCTTGTGCTCCATAATCCCGCCGGCATCAGCGGCGCCCTTCTTCGAGGGCACGATGTTGATGACAACACCGAGATTGACGGTCAAATCATTGTACAGACCCAGAAAATTCCGGTAGGACCCGTCTATGCCCACGCCAACCCTGGGGGAAAACAGGAGAAACACGCCCAAACCGCCCTGTACAAAGGGGTAGCCGCCGGAATCCGCATTGTTATGGAGAAAACCGTAATAATAGCCGCCCTTGGCGAAGACCCGCACGCTTAAAAGGGGAATCGGGTTTAAATCAAATCCCACGCCCCCGCCGAAAGACAGGAGAGACATGCTGGTTATATCGGTTTTAAGGGGCACGAAATTATACCCTATATCCACGCTGGCGTAGAGCATGGGGAAAAAAGGCATGGAAAGTTCAGCGGACACAAGCCCGCCGGGGCCCAGGGAATACAGGAGCCCGTCCGTACCCAGGGGAATGTTCAACCCCGGCGTTACTCTGAGGGACAGAAGGGAGTTGAATGTGCTTTGACTGTGTAAAGGATACATTGCCAGAACGCATAAAACTACCGCCAGGAAAATTAGTTTTTTCATGGCAGGAACCTCCGCCTGATATATTTTTGAGGCACATTCATTATATCATATCAAAGGCTGTATTCAAAGAAGAATTTTTGAAATAATTATCATTGACGGCAGGTTCATTGCCGTCATAGACTGTTATAAGGATGTTTATGCACCACAGAGCAAAATCATCCGGA
>SPDA01000462.1 GCA_004525155.1 Spirochaetales bacterium | reverse complement strand
TTGATACCGCCGTCGGGCAGGTTAATCCTCTTGATTATCTTCGCTGCCGTACCGATGGTGTACAATTCATCCGCATCAGTGTTCTGCGATTCATTGCTGCGAAGCAGGAGAAACCCGAGCATGCTGTCGCCGCTCATCGATTCGTCGGCGAGGGCTATATCTTGAGCCTCGCTCAGCATCATAGGCGTAAAAATACCCGGATAGATGGGATTCCCTGAAAGGGGTATGATGAAGAGCTTGTTCGGAAGCATCATGGATGCAGGAATAATCTGTTTTTCTGGCATAACTTACCTCATAAATACAAATCAAGCAAAATATATGCCTTTCTCCATCAAAATGTCAAACAATTGTGGAAACATATTTTTTCACGTACACTGCTGCAGTGAGCAGAATTAAAACCGCAGACTGCGTTATCCTCAGGGTAAACAGGCTTGGAGAAATAAACAAGTCCCTCACCTTATTCAGCCGGGACTTCGGCCTCATCAGCGCCGTTGCTTACGGAGCCTGGAAAGGAACGGGAAAACTTACCGGGGCCACGGATTTGCTCATGCTCATCAAGGCCTTTTTTTACGTGGACCCGGTGAAGGATTCCTGGAAACTGACGGATGCCCAGGTAAAAGATGATTTTTCCGTGCTTAAAACCAGCCTCAAAGCCTATTACCGCGCATCCCTCTGTTCGGAAATAATCATGAGGACCCACGGCGGCGGTGACCTGGGCGCAAGCCTCTTCGAGCTTTTTATTGAAACGCTTAAGGAGCTCGACACGCCGGACAGGGACAGGCTGGATTACGCCCTTATTCAGTTCATTCTCCGGTTTATCCGCATGAGCGGACAAATGGCGGATCCGGGGACCTGCCAGGTCTGCGGCAGGTCGCTTTCCCCCGGAGCCTCCGCGGTCCTGGATTTTCACAGTGCCGGTTTTGTATGCCCCGTCTGCTCCTCTCTGCCCGGCAGGGAGGGTATCCCCGTCTCTCCCGGAGCCCTGCGGTATCTTGCCTTTACGGAGCATGTAAGTTTCGGGGAGTCTCTCCGCGTTTCGGCGGATATCCCGGGCCGCGCCGAACTCCTGCGGCTCTGCCTGGTTCTGGCGGAAACCGTTGTCGGCGGCCCCCTCAAAGCGGCGGAAGCCGTAGCCGGGTACGGCCGCGAGAGGGATCGGGTGGATTCATTCCGTACAGCGGGGCTTGAGCCTTGATATCCTTCCG
Source organism: Spirochaetales bacterium (assembly GCA_004525155.1). Classification (GTDB taxonomy): domain Bacteria; phylum Spirochaetota; class Spirochaetia; order SPDA01; family SPDA01; genus SPDA01. The sequence goes on along the minus strand of SPDA01000462.1, from coordinate 1,764 downwards.
CAAGTGTATATAATGGGAGTCATGGTAGCCGGTGAGTGGTACAAGTCATTTGGCGGGCCCGTAAAAACGACCTATTATCACATTGTGTCCATGGAGGACGAAAAATCCGTGACCCTGGAATTATTCGATTATTATGCCACCTTCAGGAAAGTTGTAGGCGCAGGTAAAAAGGCTTTTCCCATGAAATGGTGGATGGAGCAGCTCATAGACAATGCGGTGCATGAAATACCCAGGCAGGCCGTACCTTTTCTGCTTACTGTATGAGATGTTTTTTTGCACTGCCTCTGCCGGAGGAGGCGCGATCTGAAATAATCCGCGATCTTGCCCCGGCCAGGGGAAAATTCCCCGGTCTTCGATGGATTCCGGAAGAATCTATCCACATTACCCTGATATTTCTCGGAGATTTGAATCAGCAGGAAGTAAACGGCTGTATCGATATGTTGAAAGCCGCGGCGGAAGTGACCGGCGCATTTCCGCTCGCCATGGACCGGATAGGCTGTTTCCCTCCCCGCGGCAGACCCCGGGTGTACGTGGCTCATGTTTCCCGGGGGGCGGAGCCCTGCATCCGCATCCATGATTTTCTGAAAGAGAATCTGCCGGCGGCGGGTATGGCGGCAGCGGTATCGGCGGATTTGAGGCCCTATGCGCCGCACTGCACCATCGCCCGTGTCCGGAACGATGTCGCTCTGCCGGGGCTTGAAGAACTGGGCAGGCCGGCTTGGAACACCGTCATCGGGCGCTGCGTTCTCTACGAGTCCGTTCTGCGTCCGTCGGGACCGGAATACCGCGAAATTGCGGAAGTGCGGTTTCGTTAAGCGGGGACGCCCGGGCCGGGATTGAAAAGGTATGCAATGGAATAAAAAAGATATAGACGGGAGCCTTGTAAGGGGCCTGTCCGAGCGTTTCGGCATGGACCTGCTCGCGGCTTCCATTCTCGTCCGAAGGGGCATCACGGACCCCGAGAGTTTACGTTTTTTCTTTGAGCAGGACCTGAGGTTTCTGCACATGCCCTTTCATTTTGCGGAGATGGAAGACGCTGTGGAGAGAATTGAACAGGCGAGGTACCAGAAGGAGCGGGTCTTTGTTTTCGGCGACAGGGACGTGGACGGTATTACGTCCATCGTGGTCCTCTATCATGCCCTGACCTCCATCGGCCTGGACACGGTCTGGTCCCTGCCCACGGAGGATGAACCTTACGGGCTGACGCGGAAGGCTGTGGATGATTGCCTCGGGCAGGGGGCCAGTCTCATAATCACCGTGGACTGCGGAATATCGAACTCCGAAGAGGTGGCATACGCCGCGGAGCAGGGCGTGGATGTCATTATCCTCGATCATCACAATCCCCAGGACAGGATTCCCGATGCCGTTGCCATCATCAATCCGAAAATGGAGGATTCCGGTTATCCTTTCAGGGACCTTTCCGGCTGCGCGGTGGCCTACAAGGTTGCCTGGGCTCTGAGATTCGCCCGTTCCGAAATGTACAATCATCCGATCTGTCTCATGAACATCATACCCGCCAATGATACCTTCGAGATCCATGCGGTAAAATTCATGAATCTGGTTGAAACGGACCGGATTATCGAAAACATCAATCCAGGCATGGTTACGCTCGAGCAGACAAGGCTCGCCAGGTTTCTGGAAGGTCATGAAATCTACGTCTACCAGGCCGGCACGCAGATTCCCATGCTGCGCAAACTGTTCGGAAAACAGGTTCTTGTACAGGCGCTCGACGCGGCGCCGGAAATCTGGAAGGAGTTTCCCGCG
>SPDA01000307.1 GCA_004525155.1 Spirochaetales bacterium | reverse complement strand
CGGTTCCTTTTCCACCGCACGCTGCGGAAAAAATCTGGAAACTCCTCTGGGTGCGGCAGCCGGTCCCCACACCCAGCTCTGCAGGAACATAATCTCGGCCTGGCTCTGCGGCGCCCGGTTTATCGAATTGAAGACCGTGCACGTACTCGATAAATTGACCCTTCCCAGGCCCTGCATCGACATGGAGGACGAAGGCTACAACTGTGAATGGTCCCAGGAGCTTTCCCTGGAAGAATCCTTTGAGCAATATGCCGATGCCTGGGTACTACTGCATGTGCTGAAGGCCCGGCTTTTCGGCCCTGTTAAATCCGGAAGTGCCGCAGGCACGAGTGCCGGCAGGGGTCCGGGATTCATATTCAACATGAGCGTGGGGTATAATCTCGAGGGCATCAAGTCCGATACCATGCGGCTTTTTGTTTCCCGTATGCGGGATGCCTCCGGCAGTCTGCCCGGAAAAATCGAAAAAGTAAAAAGGTATTTCCCTGAAGCGGAGGGTATTCATATCCCTTCAGAAATCTCCGGAAGCGTCACCCTCTCCACCATGCACGGCTGCCCTTCTGAAGAAATCGAAAAAATCGGCCGGTACCTCCTCGAAGAAGCGGGCCTTCACACCACTATAAAACTTAATCCTACCCTCCTGGGGCCGTCCATACTGCGGGGTATCCTCAACGACGGCCTGGGTTACAAAATCGAGGTGCCGGACGGCGCCTTCGGGCATGATCTGGTCTGGGAGGATGCGGTCGGCATCATTACGCGCCTTAAGCGCCTGGCCGGTGAAAAGGGGCTTTCTTTCGGTGTTAAATTGAGCAATACCCTGGAGTGCGTCAACAACCGGCGGGTGTTTCCCGGCAGCGAAAAGATGATGTACCTGTCCGGCAGGGCGCTGTTTCCGCTGACCGCAGCGCTGGCGGTAAAGCTTGCCGAAACCTTCGAAGGCGGGCTCGACATATCCTATGCCGGCGGCGCGGACTGTTTCAATTTTCCCGATCTTGTCCGGGCCGGGGTCTGGCCGGTTACGGTATGTTCCGACCTGCTGCGGCCGGGGGGCTATACGCGGTTTCCGCAGTACCTGGAGAACCTCAAGAGCGCCATGAAGGCCGGTGAGGGGACAGCCGGGAACATTGTCTGTGTGAACACCTTTTCCGTAAAAAACGATAAGGCTCCGGATTGCTGTTCCCCGGACCTGCTGGCTGCCATCGCGAGGCGGGCATCCTCGGAGGACCTGGGGCGAAAGGATTTTTATGAAAGCCGCAATATTAAAAACAGCCGGAAACTCGGAGAATTTGACTGCGTCAAGGCCCCCTGTGTGGAAGCCTGTCCGGTTGGGCAGGATGTGCCGGGCTATCTGAAATCCTTGAGCCGGGGTTCGTTCGATGAAGCCCTGGCAGTCATTAGACGCGACAACCCCCTGGCTTCGATCTGCGGCATGGTGTGCGAACATCCCTGCGAGGCTGCCTGCACCAGGCTTAATTATGATGAAGCCCTGGCAATCAGGGATTTGAAGAGATCCGCGGTCGCACGCGGCAGGGAACCGGAAACGGAAGCTGCCTCCGCAAAAGGGCCGGCTGCGGGAAAGGCCGCGGTTATCGGGGCAGGCCCGGCCGGCCTCGCCTGCGCGCGGGAGCTTGCCCTTTACGGCGTGTCTGTTACCGTATTCGAAAAAGCGGCCCGTGCGGGGGGCATGGCTGAGCGGGTAATCCCCGGGTACCGTATTCGTGAGGAGGACATCGGCCGTGACGTTTCTGTTCTGGTTCGTCTCGGGGTGGAGTTTCGTTTACACACAAATCTTACAGGAAGCGGCGCGAAGGACCTTTTGACGATGGGGTATGACTGCCTGTTTATTGCGGCCGGCGCGCCTGAGGACAAACGTCTGCAGGTGCCCGGCACCGCTCCGGATGGCCCGGCGGGGCGCATGATCCTCGGAGGTCTTGAATTTCTGGAAAAGGCCAAATTCGAAGGTATGGATCTTTCCGGTAAAACAGTCGCGGTAACAGGAGGCGGGAACAGCGCCATGGACGCGGCCCGCACGGCACTGAAGCTCGTTTCCCCGGGAGGCAGTGTTATCGTTTTATATAGAAGAAAACGCGAACACATGCCTGCGGATAGGGAGGAACGTAAGGCCGTAATCAGGGAAGGAATCGAAATACGGGAGCTTGTGCAGCCTGTGAGCGTTGCCGCGGGACTTAAGGATCTGGAAATCCGCTGCATTGCCATGAAGCTGGGTGAAGAGGATGAAACCGGCAGGCCCAGGCCTGTCCCCGCCCCAGGCCCCGGTTTCAGTATCCGGGCTGACCTGCTTATATCCGCCCTGGGTCAGGAAAGGGACGTGGCTTTTATCTCCGCCCTCGGAACGGCCCTCCCCGGGGCGGGAGTACGCTCCGGGGACCCGCGTATATTTTTCGGCGGGGATCTGGTGAGGGGCCCGTCGAATATCGTGCAGGCCGCGGCTGACGGAAAACAGGCTGCCGGGGCCATGCTCGCCTTCCTCGGTGTTGAAGTGAAGGAGTCCGTTGTTTCTTCGGGAAAGCCGGATTTGGACGGCTGGTTTACCCTCTCCGGCAGAAGAACGCGGAGGCTCGAACCGCCGGTACTCCCGCCCGGCAGCACGGGGATGAAGGACCTCATACTTGGCGATTACCGGCCGGCGGATGCGGTGCGGGAGGCGGGCAGGTGCCTGGACTGCGGCAACCTCTGCAATGTCTGCGTTTCCGTCTGTCCCAACAGGGCCAATATTTTTTATGAAACCGGGGGACGGAGGTTTCCAGTGTTCACACTGAAGCCCGGTGAAGAGGGGGTCTCGGTTGACCCCGCCGGGTATTTCGAGGTTCGGCAGGGTATACAGACCGCCAATATAACGGATTTCTGCAACCAATGCGGCAATTGCGTTACATTCTGCCCGAGCGCCGGTTCCCCTTTCCTGGACAAGCCGCGTTTCTGTCTGACCAGGGAAACCTTCTCCGAAGAGGACCGCGCGTACCATATCTGTCCCGGAGGGTCCATCGAATACAGGGAAGGCGGCAGTACGTCGAGTCTTACCGCGGAAGCCGGCCTGCTGCGTTACGTTTCGGAAACGTACAGGGCCGAGTTTGATCCGGAAACCCTCGAAATCCGGGGAGTAAGCATCCTGCAGAAAGTTACAGCCGCAAAGACCGTTACCACCGCCCGGGTTGCCGCTATGGCCTTTCTGCTTGATACTTTCAAATCAGCATATTTTTTGACTGACAGGTGAAACATGAACGAATACAGAATCAATCCCTGGTATGAACCGGAGCCGGACTGGAGCGGAGAATCCTTCTCATTCCTTAGAAATGATGACATGCTGGAATTTCACAGAACCCTTCCCGGATATAACCCGACGGAACTTAAATCCCTGCCGGTGCTTGCCGAAGAACTGGGACTCGGGGCGGTATATGTCAAGGATGAGTCCGCCCGGTTCGGCATCAAGTCCTTCAAGGCCCTGGGCGCGAGCTACGCCATTTTCAGCTGTCTCAACACCGAGTACAGGCTCCGTTTCGGTGAAAGCCTAAGCCCGGCTGATTTTATTTCCGGCAGCGGGAAACTGGACCTTCTACCCGCCAGGATTTTCTGTGCCGCCACGGACGGTAATCACGGCAGGGCAGTCGCCTGGACAGCGCGAATGCTTAAGCAGCAGGCAATAATCTATATGCCTGCGGACAGCGCGCTGCAGCGGATAAAAAACATCGAAAACGAAGGCGCCTGCGTGGTTCTGGTGGAAGGCACTTTCGACGACTGTGTCGGGCTCTGCGACAGGGATGCGCGGAAAAAAGGATGGCAGGTGCTTTCGGATACAGCCTATGCGGGATATATGGAAATACCCAAGTACATCATGCTGGGATACACGAGTATTTTTAACGAGTTGGAAGGCGCGCTTCTAAACGCTGAGGACCCCGGGACTGACATTGTTTTCCTCCAGACCGGGGTTGGCGGGTTATCGGCAGCGGCTGCGGCGTTCTACGCAAAGCGGTTCGGGAACCTGCGGCCCCGGCTCGTCTGCGTGGAGCCTGTAAGTTCCGATTGTTTTCTCGAGTCGATTAAGCAGGGAATGCCGAGCCGGTCGAGGGGCAGG